>NZ_JAUZVI010000009.1:0-167825 GCF_031844485.1 Nocardioides sp. AE5 | reverse complement strand
CCCCCACACTGCTGGGCTCGTCAACACGTGCCGCCTTGACGTTCGACCGAAAGCGGTTGAGTCACCGAACCGACCACGTTGAGTCATCGGGCCGGGCTCGAGTCGCCCGGGAGCACCTAGCCTGCGGGCATGACCCGCGTCGTACCCCGGACCCTGACCGCTGCCCTGGCAACCGCCGTACTGCTGCTCACCTCCTGTGGCGGCTCCGACGGAGACGACGAGACCCCGTCGAACTCCGGGAACGGCGAGAACACCCACCAGAGCGGCGGGAACGGTGGCCAAGACGCGCCCGGCGGCTCCAGCGACGCGAAACCGACCGGCGGCGAGGCGACGCTCACCATCGACGGCACGACGTACGTCTTCGGCTCCGACGTCACCTCGGCGTGCCGGTCGATGCTCGGCATCCTCTTCATGGAGTTCGACCTGATCTCCGTGGACGGCGAGCCGTCGGAGTCCGGCCGGCTCGAGCTCCAAATGTTCGAGAGCG
Source organism: Nocardioides sp. AE5 (assembly GCF_031844485.1). NCBI lineage: Bacteria > Bacillati > Actinomycetota > Actinomycetes > Propionibacteriales > Nocardioidaceae > Nocardioides > Nocardioides sp. AE5. Next base: position 167,338 of record NZ_JAUZVI010000009.1, on the reverse strand, counting down.
GCGAGCCGATGCCCGAGATGGGTCCCGCCTACGTGCGAGCATGGGCCAACCCGGGCGACAACAACAACTGGGTCGCCGCCGACCCCTCCGCCGAGGGTGGGTACGACGGCGTGGTCCCCGACAGCACCCCACCGCCGAGCCTGACCATCACCATGGACGGCTACCAGGTCAGCGGCACGCAGACCTTCGCCGTCGTCGGCCTGTCGGGCGAAGCCACCTCGGAGACGGTCGAGGGCACCTTCGAGGCCCACTGCACGACCTGAGCGACCGCGCTCATTCGCCGCTGGTGAGCAACTCCAGGAGCGCTTCAGCCTCCTCGGCACAGGCGCCACACGCCCGCAGGTGGACCTGCATCGGCAGGTCGCGGTGCTCCGGATCGGCCAGGAGCCGCTCCACGTAGGTGTCGATCTGGTCGAAACAGTCGTCGCACGACAGATAGGGGCTGGTGTCGAGCAGCAGGCCGTCGATGGCGGCTGCGGTGAGTCGGGGTTCGTGGTGGTTCATGGCTTGCTCCGCTCAGACGGTTCTTCGAGGTGGCCGCTGGCAAGCAGGCACGCACGCAGTCGTTGTCGGGCGTCGTGGAGTGTCTTGTACAGGGCATTGCGATTGGTTCCGAGCCGCGCGGCCAGGACATCGACCGGGACCTGGTCGACCAGCAGGGCCAGAGTGACGCGGCGCTGATGCGGTGTCAGTTCGTGCATGATCGCGACCTCGACCGCACGGTGCAAGTCGCCGGCCTGGACGAGGGCCTCCGGCGTGGGGAGGCGATCCCGTGGCTCAAGGGTGTCGGGCAGGGAGACCTCTCGGTGACGCCAGGCCTGCCGGCGAACGGCCACGCCCGCGTGCAGCACCCCGAACTTGTACACCCAGGTGCTGAACCGACTCCGCCCTTCGAAGGTGTCCAGCTTCCCGAGCACCGCGATCATCGCGTCGGCGGCGGCCTGTTGGGCGAGATCCTCCAGGTCTGCGGTGCCCGCACCCGGCACCTGATGGCGCAGTCGGCCCACCTGGTGCCGGGTGGCACGCAGCAGCAGGTCGAAGAGGTGCTCCTGCGCAGCGTGGCCGGCCGGCCCCGGGGCGGTGAGTTCGCCGACCCACGCCTCCTGCGAGGCCGGGTCGACGTCGGGCATGACTCGATCCATGACGCTCATCTTGGCATCCCCCGGCTTCCGAGACCCGGATCGTCAGGTCGGACCGTCCGCTGCTGGACCTTCATGCCTGGTTGGTGTCGTCCTCGGCGAGGTTCTTACCGAAATTCCTCACGATCTCGGTAAGACGCGCTCGCTCGACGACACATACGGAGCAAGAGACCCGGCAGTCCAAGTGCCGTGGCCACCCGCATCCGAAAGGACCACCCATGACACACGAGACCTCCACCCCGCCCACGGCGAGTTCACTGGTCGGCACCTCCGGCGCCGATCGGGCCTTCTTCCTGCTCCGCACCGTCTTCGTCGTGGCCCCGATCGCGTTCGGGCTGGACAAGTTCCTCGAGATCCTCACCGAGTGGGACGGCTACCTCGCGCCGTGGATCAACGACATCGTCCCCGGCGACGCCCACCAGGCGATGCTGGTCGTCGGCGTGATCGAGATCGTGGCCGGCATCGCCGTTGCGATCACCCCACGCCATGGGGCACTCGTGGTGGCTGCCTGGCTGGCCGGCATCATCGTCAACCTCGTGTCGATGGGTGAGTTCTACGACGTCGCGCTGCGCGACTTCGGCCTGCTGGTCGGCGCCCTGGCCCTGGCCGCCCTCGCCTTCGACCGGCCCGGACGGGACGCGTGAACAGCCAGCCGGTCAGGTCCGAGCCAGCATCCGACCCCACGGTGCCCCGAATCGGAAAGGGAAGCCTGCGATCGGTGGCGAGCCGGCCACGGACCGACGTCGACGCCCCCGGTGCCGAACGGGCGGCAGCCGGGCTGTTGACGGCGTTGGGCCTGGACCTGACGGACGAGAACCTCGTCGAGACCCCACGCCGGATGGCCCACGCACTGATCGAGATGACCAGCGGCCCCGACTTCGAACTCACCACCTTCCCCAACGACGAGGAGTACGACGAGCTGGTGCTGGTGCGCGACATCGCGATGCAGTCGGTCTGCGAGCATCACATGCTCCCCTTCGTCGGCGTCGCTCACATCGGCTATCTGCCCGGGGCCCGGATCCTCGGCCTGTCGAAGTTCGCCCGCATGGTCGAACTGCACGCGCGTCGCCCCCAGACCCAGGAGCGGTTGACCAAACAGATTGCCGACCATCTCCAGACCGCGCTCGACCCGCTGGGCGTCGGTGTGGTGATCGAGGCCGAGCACACCTGCATGAGCCTGCGCGGCGCCCGCAGTCCCGGAGCCCGGACCAGCACCTCGGCGATGTTCGGCAAGTTGCGCGACGACTCGCGCAGCCGTGCGGAATTCCTCTCTCTCACCAGGAGCCATCCATGAGCACACCAACAGACCCATCCATCGAGACGATCGCGATCGTCGGTGCTGGCCTGGCCGGCGTCCACGCGGCCGAGGAGTTGCGTGCTCGCGGCTATCAGCGACGCCTCCTGCTGATCGGGGCGGAGCCACATCTCCCCTATGACCGGCCGCCCCTGTCGAAGGAGGTGATGCTGGGCAAGAAGACGCTCGATGACACCGAGCTCCACCCGGAGCAGTGGTACGCCGATCGTGAGATCCAGGTGCTCACCGACCACCGGATCACCGCACTGGACCTGGCCGGGCGACGCCTCCGGGCGGGCGAGGAGAGCTTCGACTACGACCGACTCCTGCTGGCATGCGGATCCCGTGCCCGACGGCTGGCCGGGATTAAGGTCCCCGGCGTGGACGTGCGGCACCTGCGCACCCGGGAAGACGCGCTCGGCCTGAAGGAGCGGCTCGGTGGCCGGCTGCTGATCATCGGCGGTGGGTGGATCGGACTCGAACTGGCCGCCGCCGCGCGGACGGCCGGGGGCGAGGTCGTCCTCGTCGAGACCGCCTCGCGACCCCTGGCCGGTGTCCTCGGTCCCCAGGTTGCCGAGGTCTTCGCCGATCTGCACCGCAGCCATGGCGTCGACCTGCGCACCGGAACCACGGTGGAGACGGTGGAACGCGCCGGGGAGCGAGCCGAGGCGCGGTTCTCCGACGGCAGTGAGGTCCTCGTCGACACGGTCGTCGTCGCCATCGGTGCCGAGCCGGAGACCACCGTGGCCGAGGCGGCCGGGTTGCGCTGCTCCGGTGGCATCGACGTCGACGCCGCGTTGCGCACGAGCGACCCGTTCGTCTTCGCCGCCGGCGACGTGGCCAACCACGACCATCTGTCCCTGGGCCGGCTGCGCGTCGAGCACTGGGACAACGCGATCGCGCAGGGCAAACACGTCGCCGGCAGCCTGTTGGGGGAGGTCGATCCCTACACCGCGCAGCCCTACTTCTTCACCGACCAATACGACCTCGGCATGGAGTACGTCGGACACGTGGGCGCGGCCGGTCATGACGCGGTGCACGTGCGCGGCGACCTCGCATCCCGGGTGTTCACGGCGTACTGGACCCGGGGTGACCGCGTGGTGGCCGGCATGCACGCCGGGGACTGGGACGCGATCACCCAGATCCGGGAACTCGTCGGCGGGCCAGCATCCGCACTGCCGGCGTGAAGCCCGCGCCGTCGGTCACCCGCCTGCGGTCAGGCGGGCGGCCCGGCGCAGGTCATCGCGAGCGACCCGCGGCCCCAGCAGCTCCAACAGCCCTCCGGCCGGCCGCCACAGCCCGGCGGCGTACGTCGTGGTGGTCGCGGTGATCGTGGTCCCGCCCGCTGCGGCGCCGAGTCCCGGGGTGAGGTCGAGGACCAGGTCGACGACCAGACCACGCCAACTGCCGCGTTCACTCCACCGCACTCCGGGATCGAAGCAGGTGATCTCCATCGTCGGTGCCGGCCCGGCCCAGGTGTGGTCGATCCAGCGGGTGCCGAGGCCGAGCGGATCCTCGGTCAGCAGGGTGACCCGACGCAGGCTGGACTGCCATGCCGGACGGCGTACCGGGTCGGCGAGGAGTGCGAATGCGGCGGCGGGGTCGACGGGGAAGTCGACGGTGACCGAGAAGGTCACCAGCGCGAGCCAGTGAGCAGTTCGAAGGCCTCGACATAGCGGGACCGGGTCAACTCGACCACCTCGGGCGGCAGCGGCGGCGGCTCGGCCCCCGAGGACCTCACCCAGCCGGAGTCCGGCGAGACCAGCCAGTTGCGCACGATCTGCTTGTCGTAAGAGGGCTGGGTGCGGCCGGGCTGCCACTGGTCGGCAGGCCAGTACCGGGAGGAGTCAGGGGTGAGCACCTCATCCGCGAGCACGATGGTGCCATCACCGCGGCGACCGAACTCGAACTTGGTGTCGGCCAGGATGATGCCGCGTTCGCGGGCGATCTGCTCGGCCTGCGCATAGATGGCCAGGGTGCGCTGACGCAGGTCCGCGGCGTCCTCGGCGCCGATGCTGGAGGCCACCGCGTCGAAGGAGACGTTCTCGTCATGGTCGCCGACCTCGGCCTTGGTTGCCGGGGTGAAGATCGGCTCCGCCAGGCGGCTGCCGTCCTGGAGTCCCGCGGGCAGCGGTACACCGCACACGGCGCCGTTCGCGCGGTAGTCGCTCAACCCCGAGCCGGTCAGGTAGCCACGCGCCACGCACTCCACGGGAAACATGTCCAGCGGTTCACAGATCACCGCCCTGCCGCGAACCTGCTCGGGCACGTCGGTGGAGAGCACGTGGTGCTCCACGCCCAAGGTCTCGAACCACCACAGTGACATCCGGGTCAGGATCTCGCCCTTGTCCGGGATGGTGGTGGACAGGACGAAGTCATAGGCGCTGATCCGGTCACTGGCCACCATCAGCAGGTTGCCGGCGTACTCCCCCTCGTCGAGACGGTAGAGGTCACGGACCTTCCCGGAGTGCAGATGAGTGGTGCCGGCGATGGCGGGCGCGTCCGGGATGTTCAGCATGGCGACGATGCTAGCGCCGAGCCAGAGTTAGGTGGACCTAAGTCTGGGTTAGGCTCGGGGCATGCCCATCGTGAAGATCAACGCCATCACCGTCCCCCAGCAGGCCCACGAAGAGTTGGAGCGCCGCTTCGCAGCACGCGCCGGCACCATTGACGGCGCTGCCGGCTTCCTCGGCTTCCAGTTGCTCCGTCCGGTCGCCGGCGAGGAGCGCTATTTCGTGGTCACCCAGTGGGCGGACGAGGAGTCCTTCGCCGCCTGGCGGGACGGCGACGCCCGGGCCGCCCATGCCGGCGAGCAGCATAAGCCGGTCGCCCAGGGCGCCGACCTGCTCGAGTTCGAGGTTGTGATGGACGTGAAGCCCTCCGCCTGACCTCCTCGTCGGACGCCTGTTCAGCGCCCGGTTGAGTCGGTGACCGGCAGCAGATGAGCAGGGTCACCCGGCCCACATGGGTCCGAGTTCGGGAAAGGGTTTGCCTCGGGGAGCGCTCGGCTCCCTCGACGAGGAGATGAACCAATGACCGAACCCGCCAACCTGCGACGCCTGCCACTGGTGTGGCTGATCGCCGTCGCCGTCCTGGTGACGCTCGCCCTGCTGCCATTGCAACGAGCCGAGGCAGCCGACGGGCCGCCAGAGCTGCAGGACTGCCTGCTCGTCCTGCCCGAACCCGACACCACCGACGCCCTCTATTTCGTGGACGAAGAGGTGTGGCCCGCTGGCGACCACCCGCTGACGGCCGATGACTACCCCGGGCTGGACATCACCTTGGAGACCGAGAACCAGACGATCGGCTCGTGGTACATCGCGGTCCCCCTGGACTGCACCGTGACCATCGAAGTCTTCTGCGAAGGATTCTCGATCACCAACCACCTCGACTGGGAAACCACCGGTTTCACCTACCAGTTCGAGGGTGACGAGGTCAGCGACCAGATCGGTCTCGACACGGACGAGACGAGGACCATCACCGGACCCCCCGGCGGCGGGAACGTCGTGGTCACCGTCACCGAAGCCGAGATGCGAAACAGCGCCACCTTCGAGTTGCCCCTCGCGTCGTGCGACGACGTCGAGGACAACCCAGAGGAGGAGGCCGAGGAGACCGAGAAGCCGACCATCCCAACCGTCGCCCCCCGAGCAGGTCTCTGACCCGGCTCTGCGATGAGACCCCCACGACGACGCGGTGCGTCGGGGAGGGCGCTGGTGACCCTGGTCGCCAGCGCCCTCCTGGTAGCGGGGTGCGGTCACGAGCCGAGTGCGCCCGAGGCGCCTGCCGGTCCGGCGACGCACGCGACAGTGGTCCCACCGACCTCGCCGTCGCCCACCTCGACCCCGGCCCACCGTGACCTCGGGCCGCCAACCCGACTCTCGATCCCACGCATCGACGTGGACACCACGGTGGAGCACCTCGGCCTCGCCGAGGACGGCTCACAGGAGGTGCCCCACAGCCTGGCGACCGTGGGTTGGTGGCGGGAGGGTGCCACGCCCGGCGGCGAGGGCAACGTCGTCCTGGTCGGCCACACCGCGAGTTCGGCCGACGGCGTCTTCGACGACCTCGGGAGGCTTCGCCCCGGTGACCGCTTCACCGTGACAGCAACCGACGGGTCCGCCACCTACGTGGTCACCGAGTCCTACGAAATCCGCAATGAGGAATTCGCCGACCACGCCTCCGAGATCTACCGCATCACCGGCGCACCCGGCGCCGTGCTGATGACCTGCAGCACGTGGAACGGTCACACCTACGAGACCACCACCGTGGTCCATGCACGACGTACCTGATCTGCCCACAACTCGGCCACGTGAGCCCACACCCGTGTCACCCCACCCGCGGAATCGAAAGAGTGATCATGAAGCACACCGTCCTGGCGTTGGTCGCCACCGTCGCCCTGGCCCTTGCCGCACCCGCGTGCACAGCCGACGACGATCCGTCATCGAACCAGCCGGTCGGGCAGGCGAACCCCCAGCCGGCACCACAACCCACCAATGCCGGTGCCGACCAGGCGCCCGGCAGCGAGGACCTGGCACCGACGGGAGAGCCACGCGGCACCGTGACCATCGGTGGGGAATCCCACCAGGTCGCCCTCAGCGACATCCCCGCCGCGACGTGCCAGCTGACACCCGAATTCGTCGTCGTGGTCGACATGGTCTCGCCCGACGGCATCCAGCTCCACACCGGGTACGTCCCGATCGCGGAGATCTGGCAGGCCACGCTGCATGTCAGCGGGCCCCCGACGTGGCTCGCCGGGACCGAGGCCGCAGCTCCGGGGAACGACGTCACGTTCGAACCGGGCGACGGGCGGCTCGTGATCTCCGGGACCTGGGTCGCGGCCGACGGGTCCGGCGCCACCCAGGACGTGCGCGTGGACCTGGCCTGCCCCGGGACTCTGTCCGCTGGTTGAGTCGCCGTACGGCGGAAATGAGCACTCCTCCTCGCCCCGCGGGAGCCGAGATGCCGGGATTGTCGTCACCAGGGCACCCGTATGCCCTGACCACCGCCCCAGCAAGCCGCCACCGGAACGGAACATCCACCATGTCCATCAATGCCTCGTCGTTCACCACCCTGAGCAAGGTCGAGCAGGGTGCCCTCATAGCTGGGGGCCTCTCCCTGATCCTTTCCTTCATCGGCAGCTACATCCGGGTCTCCATCGACGGGGTCGAGATGTTCGGGAACTTCTCGTCAGGGACCAACGCTTGGACCAGTTATGCCACGCTCGGCATGCTGCTGATCCTCGCCGCGACCGCGCTGGTCGTGGTGCGCCTCTTCGCCGCGGCCATCCTGCCGAGCGGCGTCCCGTGGTATCTGATCACCTTGGCCGCCAGCGCCTTGGGCACCTTCCTCATCATCTTGCGAGCACTGACCGCGAGCGACAGTGCCTTCGGGGCCAGCGTCGGTCCCGGATGGTCAGGTTGGGCCCTCTTCATCACCACGATCGCCCTGACCGCCTGCACGGCACTGATGTTCAAGGCATCTGGCGAGAAGCTTCCCGATCTCCCCAAGCCCGACGCGTCTCCGAACGCCTGAGCGAGGGCTGATGAGCACCCTGCTGCAGGAGTTGGCCGACGCCCTGCTCGCCAGCAGCCCGAACTCGCCGGGAGATCCGGGAGGCACTCCTTGGTCGAGCGGCCCCCCGATCGGCACCGGCGGCGGGGGACCCCCGGGATTCGGGGGCGGCGGCAACGGCGGCGATGACGGCCGCGGCGGCGGTGGCGGCGGTGGCGGCGGGGACAACGGCGGTGAGAACGGTGGCGGTGGTGGCGACAACGGCGACGGTGGTGAGGAGGAGAGGCCGGGCCGCAAGAAGAAGAAGCGGGTCACCCTGAAGGACCTCCTCAAGTCGGCCAAGAAGGCAGCCGAGGACATGTATGACATCGGCAGTGAGGCTTGGGACTTCCACACCAAGGACTACGAGGACATGGACCAGAACGAGCGCGATGTCCACGACGCGCTCCACGGGCGGCCCCGCAGCGAGGAGCAGCAGGCCGGTGACGAACTCCTCGAGGAGATGATGGACAAGGCCCTGGACAATTTGGACGACGCCGCGCCTCCCGGAGCCGGCGAGGGAATCAAGTTCATCGCCGACCAGGCCGAGAAGACCCTGCGCGGCGGAGCGGCGGGGGTCGAGGGGGCCAAGCACATCCAGGACCGCTCGAAGAACATCGACGAACGGATTGCCCGCGACACCCAGCAGGAGTCCAGCAAGGACGACGACTGATGGCGCGCTTGCTCGCGAGGATCCCGTGGCGCTTGATCGCCTGGCTCAGCATGCTGGTCTCGCTGGCCCTCTTTGCCTGGACCCTGCCCGGGCTGGCCGACGGCGACTGGTCCCGGATCCGCACGTCGGCGTGGCACAACACCTCGGGCCTGCTGGTGCTGTGGGCACTCTCGGCCCTGGCCCGCAGCCGCACCTTGTTCAACCTGGTCGGCACCTTCCTCGGCGGCTATTTCACCGCGATCTGGATCGCCGTGCTCGGCGGGCGGGCCACCGGCTCCTGGCTGGGCGAGACCGACCTGCTCCAACTGTCCGTCGCGGTGCCGGTGATCGAGGAGTTGGCCAAGCTCGTGCCGCTGCTCATCGTCGTCCTGGCCTGGCGATGGCGGACCGATCGCTCACCCGGCATAGTCGACTTCACCTTGATGGGGATGGCATCGGGAGCCGGCTTCGCCTTCCACGAGGACGGCCTGTGGCAGCGCCTGTCCGGCTCGGGCCTGGACTCCCCACTCGGCTGGCTGTGGCCCTCCATGTACGCCGAGACCGGCACCGTGGCCGGCCACGTGGTGTGGACCGGTCTGGTCGGCTTGGGCGTGGGCATGTGGATGACCCGCGCCGTACGTCGGCTCTCGTGGCTGGCGCCGGTGGTGCTGCTGGCCGTGGTGGTGGCCGACCACGGGATCTGGAACAACGTTGCCGCGCGTGAGGACTGGTCACTGCTGCGCTTGGACGGCTGGCTGGTGCCGGGGCTGCTGCTCTCGGCCCTGCTGGTGGCACTGGTCCGCGAGACCTGGCGCCTGCACCGCCTCACCGACGGCCTGGCCACGGCGATGCTGCTCCGGCTCCCGAGCCGAGCCGTGCGCGGCGGGGTCCTGGTCGGCCCCCGCAAGGCGTGGCAGGCCAACGAACTGCTCCGGGACCTGGCCCTGGAGATCCACGGTCGCCCCGACGCCACCGTGGGGAAGGACCTGTGATGCCGATGTCCCGCACGCACCGTACCCGAGGCCTGCTGGCGCTGGTCGGCATGCTGTTGCTGGTGCCGCTCTTGGTCGCCTGCGAGTCCAACCCGCCCGGCGACCCGTGTGCCTCCGGTGACGGCGACCCCCCACTCTTCGCGACCAACGGCCCCACGTGCGAACCGCAGCCGCCGTGCCCGGACTGCGGCGGAGGATGGGGCGATCCCCACATCGTCACCCACGACGGTGACCGCTACAACCTGATGGCCGTGGGTGAGTTCACCTTGGCCAGCAACGGCGAGACCGAGGTCCAGATCCGCACCGCCCCGATGGGCAGTTCCCGGGTCGCCTCGATGATCGACGCGGCCGCCGTACGACACGGGGACACCACCGTCTCGGTCGAGCGTGGGGATGGCGCCGAACTGGCGGTCCATCTCAACGGACGGGCCCGGACGGTCACCGACACCCTCGGCGAGGGTGACGCAGTGCTGTTCTGGGAGGCCGACGACCGGACCCTCACCATCGCCCTGCCCGACGAGATCTACGTCTTCGTCGACGTCTACGGCACCCATCTGGACGTGTGGGTGCAGATGAGCGGTGAGACCACCGGGCTCCTCGGCGACAACGACGGCGACGACACCAACGACCGCCGGACCCGCCAGGGTGAAGCTTTTCCGACGGATGCCTCGTTCGAGGACTTCTACGGCGTCTTCGCCGAGAGTTGGCGGATCACCAACGAGGATTCCGCGTTCCACTACGGTCCCGGCGAGGACACCGAGACCTACACCGACCGGACCTTCCCCGACCAGCCGATCAGCATGGACATGTTCAGCGCCGAGACTCGAGCCTGGGCCGAGCAGGTGTGCACCGACGCCGGAGTGCAGGACCCCTTCTTCGACGACTGCGTGCTGGACGTCGCCGTCAGCGAGGACGAGGACCTGGCCACCAGCGCGCAGACCGCGCAGGAGATGTGGCTCGGATCCGGGCGCACCGTCCGCAACCGGCTCAGGCCCGACGCGACCGGCCCGACGTCGTTCGAGCCGAGCCGAGCCCTGTGGACCGCCGAGCTCGGCCCGGGCTTCCCCCGGGACGTGGAGATCATCCCGGTTCACGACACCCTGCTGGCAGTGGGCAACAACCGGGTCGTGGCCCTGGACCCGGACGACGGCACGGAACTGTGGCGCCTCGAGGACATCGCACACTCCTGCCGCGTCGCGGCGCTCGGACCCGATGCCTTGGTCATGATCGCGCACCGCGAGAGCGCATGGAGCGTGGACAAGAAGCCCTCCCTGATCGTGGTGGACCGGGCAACCGGCGAGGTGCGCAGCAGCGTCGTGGGGGGCAACCCGACCTATTGCGCACCGATCAGCGTGCACGAGGACACCGTGATCACGCTGAACTACCACGGCGGCAACGCCGGTTGGCGGATGGGCGAGACCGGGCTGGTCGAGGCCTGGCACGAGGACGGCAACCTCCAGCATGCAGGCGTGCTCGCCGATGGGCGCCTCGTGGCCCACGACTACTCCGACGCGCAGGCACAAGAAGTCATCCTGGTCGACCGCACCGGGAAGGTCGGTTCGTTCCCGCTGTCCGCCGGACAGGAAGTCACTCAGCCGATGGTGGCCGACGCAGACCTGGTTGCCGTCCCACTCCGGGTCACCGGCACGGAAGAGCAGGCCGCGATGCTGGGCCTGCGGGTCGCCGACAACACCTTCGAGCAGGTCTGGCAGCTCGACGTCCCGTTGACCGCTCCCAATGACGTCCCCGTGGCATCCGGGTTGTCCTTGCTGACCGTGCGCGCCGGCCTGCTGGTGGCCCACCACAGCCACGCCCTGGTCGGGATCGACATCGCCACCGGCGAGGTGCTCTGGGCACAGGACGGGGGCGCCTTCCACCAGGCCAACCCGCCCTTGATCACCGAGGACCGGATCTATCAGGGCGACATGGGTGGATTCGCCTACACCTATCCGCTGGACGGCAGTGAGCGCGTGCAACTCGGCCCGCTGGGCTTCCTCGGCGCGGAAGCGACGGTGACCAGGTTCGGTCCGGCACTGGGCGAGAACATCCTGCTCCACGTCCGCGCCAGGATCGCGGACGGCCAGACCGACTACGTGGTGCTGGTGCCGCCCGCAACAACACCATGACCACCTGTTCGATCCTTCACCCACATCACGGAGGAACCATGAAGATCACGACACCCGGCACTCTGCTCGCCACCGCGCTGCTGGGCGCGGCCCTGCTCGGCGGCTGCAGCAGCGACGAAACCCCCGACGAGTCGACCGGCGGCAGCCTGACGGATCCGGGCGGATCCGGCGACGGGCAGGCCGCCCGCAACACCGAATCGTCGATGAGGGTCATCGACGCCAGCGGACTCACCCCCAGCAAGAGGATTGCGGTCGAGGAGTTGCAGTGCAAGCGAGAGCCCCAGCCCCTCACCGATGGGGTCGGCACGATGACGCTGCAGGTCAGCGTCAAGGGAACCGCCGACGACGGCAGCACCGTGGTGTTTGCCTTCATCCGATACGGCGAGGACACCGAGGAGCCACGCGACGAGGTCACCCTCACCATCGGGTCCGGCACGGACGACAAGGTCACCTACAGCCTCGGCATGAACGTCGGCACGGTGAATGTCTTCGAGGACGAGGTGATGTCTCCTGGCGTGCCTCTGGCTCACCCGGCCGATCCGACCCAGGGCGTCGCGCTCAGCTTCGCGCTGAACTGCTGAGCACGGGGCTGTTGACCACGGCTGGCCCTTCCGGTGCGGGCAAGGTCACCCCAGCAACGGTGCCAGGTCCTCCCGCCCGTCCACACCCAACTTGGCGTAGGCATGGTGCAGGTGGTTGCCGACCGTGCGCGGGGAGAGGAAGGTCCGCTCGGCGATCTCCCGGTTGCTGAGCCCGTCCGCGCCCAGCACCGCGATCTCGACCTCGCGGACCGAGAGCGGATCCTGGCAGTCCACCACCGGAGCCGACAGCCACCCCGAGCGCAGCGTGTGGGCGGTCGCCCGGGCCGCCGAGCGGCGCGCGCGCAGGCCATCGTCGTCGGCCCGGGCACTGGCAGCCAGGGTGATCGCGGCCAGATAGCGCGCCCCGGAGTCCTCGAAGGAACGGGCCACGTCGAGCACCCGATTCTGGTCACCCGCCACCAAGCCCGCGGCGACCTCCCGGAACCGACCCATCAAGGGGGCGTCCGGACCGGTGCAGACGTCGGCCAGCACGGGAGCGATGTCTCCCGGCGAGCCGTGGAAGAGGGCCTCGAAGACCGCGATCGAACCGAGACTGACATGGTTGGCCGCCACCGCGGCGACCCCTGAGTCGACAGCCAGCTTCGCTGCCGCCACGGGATCCTGCAGGGCCAGCGCAGCGGCCTCCGCCCTTCCCACGATGGCCCGGCTCCGGGCATCGACTCCGCGCTCCTCGACCTCGGTCAGCAGCAACGCGGCTCGCTCCGCGTCACCACGCAGGGCGACCATCAGCGCCGCATGACCCAGCCCGAAGACCAGCGCGTTGTAGGGATCATGGCGACGCAACTGTTGCACTGCTTCCAGGGCAACGTCCGCGGCCCGCGGGTCGGCGGCCTGGAGGAGAGCGTCGGCCGACAGAGCGGCGCACACACCGCGCGGGGAACCGGTCCGCCGCAACTCGGCCAACTCGGTGACCGCGGTGTGCACCGCGCCCTCGGTGTCGGCGGCGAGCATCCGCTCCCCCACCGCGATGGCGCAGACCAGGTCCGGACCCTCGGGCCGCTCACTGCTCACTTCGCCGAACGACCTCTGCACCCGGCGGACCACCTGCTCGAGCCCGTCCGTGCTGCCCAACATCACCTGGGCATAGCAGAGGTTCACCCCTGCCGTGCTTGCGCTGAGCGGGTCCAGGTCATCCTTGGCCAACAACAGCCGCGCGGTCAGCACGGCGTCATCGAACTCACCCCACAAGGTGGCCAGGAAGGCGGCCTCACAGAGCAGCAGGTCGACCAGCACCGGGTCGTTGACCCCAGCAGCAGCATCCGTCAGAACGGTGATGGCCGCCTTGGGATCCTGGCGTTGCCAGGCCTCCAGCGCGGACCGGGTCAGCGCCACCCGACGTACCGCGTCATCGTCCGGAGCCAGCACTGCGGCCTGGGCGAGCCACACCTCCGCCGCTGCGGCGTCGTTGCGCCACCGGGCCACCTCGGCCAGCACGTAGGCGGCGCGCCAGTGCTGACGAGCCGCTGGCGTAGCCAGGCGCACCGCGGAGTCCACGTCGAGCGCCGTCAACGCCTCCCAAGCAGCGCTCGCTGAGACGTGCACCGGCATCGGGGAGCCGTACTCGGTGAACCAAGCGGCGGCCGACATCGCAGCGTGTGGCGAGAGCTGCTCGCGGTCCGCCACCACCCGGCAGAGCTGCCCCAAGATCTCCAGACGCCGGCTGACCGGCATCGCCGCGCGCACCGCACGACCGATCAGGGCGTGCGCGGTGCGGACCGTCCACACACCGTTCATGTTGTCCACCCGAGCCAGGCCACGCTCCTCGAGCTCCGCCAGCACCGAGACCCTTGCCGCGTCGGGATCGACCCGGATCAGGGAGAAGTCGACCGGCTCGGCAACAGCCAGTCGCTCCATCGCGTCGCTCAACTCCCGGGGCAGTCGCCGGACCCGGGAACTGATCACCTCGGTGACCCTGGCCCCGACCGGCAGCTCACCGTCCACGACATAACACTCACCGACCCGGTGGATGGTGCCACTGTCGGCGGCATCGGTCAGCAGTTCACCCAACAACAGAGGAAGGCCACGCACTGCCTCGACCACGGGAACGCCGGCATCGTCCGCCAACGGTGCACCAAGATGCTCTGCCGCCAGGGCCAGGATCTCGTCCCCCGGCATCGGGCCGAGCTCCACGTGTGTCATCGTGTCGGCATGGAGCAGGCGCTCCAGCGTGGGCGGAATCTCGTCGGGCGTGGTGACCGCCAGGGCGACCGAACATTCTCGGGCTCGGATCATCTCCGCGACCAGCGCCAGGCTGGCGTCGTCGAGCAAGTGCGAGTCGTCGATGCAGGCAAGCACCCGGCGATCATCGCCGGCCTCGGCGACGATGGTGCGCAAGACGTGCGCGATCAACAGCGCCTCGGAGTCCGGTGGCTCGGCCGGCAGAAGGGAAGCCAGCGCACCCATCGGGATGTGGCGAGCCGCGTCGTACCCGGAGAGGCTGACCACCCGCCACCCCTGGGTGTCGAGCTGGGCGGCCACCTCGGCCAGGAGTCGAGACTTGCCCACGCCGGACTGTCCGGTGACGGTGACGTGCCCCGGGGCGTCCACCAGTGCGCGCAGCACTGTGCGCACCTCACCCGTGCGCCCCACGAACGGAACCCCCATGGCGCACAGGTTATCGGAGGTTGACCTTGCTGCCAGTGGGAGCGTGCACCCAATCAGGGCGAAGGGGACACCCGCTGGAAATGACCGCGACACGCCGTGCGTACGACGTGTCGCGGTCGAGCGGTGTTGGTTCGGTGGCTCAGTCGTTCTTGTGCTGCGCAAGCACCTTCTCGACATGTAGCTCCACCGGCTCACCGAAGTGCTCATCGAAGTTCTCGGTGAGATCCTCGGTCACTGAAACGCCCACGTCCTTGGCCAGTTCCTCCCGGACCGCCCGCCGACGTGCTCGTTCCATCAGGCGGTGTTCGCCCCGCAGTTCCTTGGCGATTGCCACGCACATCAACAGCATGATCACCGCGAACGGCAAAGCGATGATGATCGCGCCGTACTGCAACGCAGCCAACCCCCCAGCGAGCAGCAGGGCGATGGCTACCGCACCTTCCAACACAGCCCAGAGCACACGGCTCCATGTCGGAGGTTCGGGGTCGCCGCCGGAGGCCAGCATGTCGACCACCAAGGAGCCGGAGTCGGAGGAGGTGATGAAGAAGATCGTGATCAGAACCACCGCAACAATCGCCATCAGCGTAGACATCGGCAGCGTGTCCAGCAGCCCAAAGAGCGATCCTTCCTGCTCCACAGCGGGGTTCCCATCGGCATCCTCGCCGACCAGACCGCCGTCGGAGAACATCTCCTGGAAGATGCCCGAGCCACCTAGGACGGAGAACCAGAAGAAGGTGACCATGGTGGGCACCAGGAGCACGCCCCCCACGAACTGACGGATGGTCCGGCCGCGGGAGATACGGGCGATGAAGACTCCGACGAAGGGCGCCCACGAGACCCACCAACCCCAATAGAAAATGGTCCAACTCGATTGCCAGCCGCTGCCCGTCCGGGCGCCTTCACCCACCATGGCCTCATCCCAAGTGAAGGTGGCGTTGTCGAAGGTCAGTGGGATGACCTGGGCCAGGTAAACCCCGATGTTCTCCAGCCAACCACGCAGCAGGAAGAGTGTTGGACCGAGGAACAGCACCACCACGACGAAGATCGCTGCCAAGCCGAGGTTGAAGTTCGAGAGCCACTTGATGCCCTTGCCGACGCCGCTGACCACGGACAAGGTGGCCAGAGCCGTGATGACCACGATCAGTCCGATCAGGATCGGGTCGGTCACCTCATCGAAGACACCCAGATGGACCAAACCTGCTCCGATCTGCTGCACACCCAGACCAAGTGAAGTCGCCACGCCGGCCACCGTGCCGACGACAGCAACCGTGTCGATGACGTCACCGATCCAGCCCTTCACGCGGTCGCCGAAGATCGGTTCCAGGGCCCACCGGATGGAGACCGGGTTGCCCTTGCGGTGGATGGAGTAGGCCAGCGCCAGGCCGACCACGACATAGATCGCCCAGGCGTGGAAGCCCCAGTGCAGGAAGACCTGGGCCATCGCCTGGTGGGCCAGGTCCGCACCCTCGGCGTCGACGCCGGGCTTGATGTCGGTGAACGTGTAGGTGAGCGGCTCGGCCACCCCCCAGAAGACCAGGCCGATTCCCATTCCGGCCGCGAAGAGCATGCAGAACCAGGCCAGCGTGCTGAACTCGGGTTCCTCGTCGTCCGGGCCCAGACGGATGTCACCGAACCGACTCAATCCCATCCAGAGCGAGAAGATCAGGAAGATTGCGATGGAGAGGACGTAGAACCAGCCGAACTTGTCCACGATGTGCAGCTGGACGTCCCAGAGCTTCTCCGCGGTCAGGTCCGGCTTGAAGATCGCCAACAGCGTGGCCGCCAGCAGAATCCCGAAAGCGGGATAGAAGACTCCTGGATGGATTCCGCCTGGCCCCTTGTTCATGATCCGTGCCGCGTTCGCCTCCGCCTGAGACGACTCCACCGGTTGTTTGCTCACCTTCACTCCTTCAAGATTCGTGACTCGTTGTCAACCGCACGACCTTTTCAGGAATTGATCAACCCTGCAACCGATACACCGGGCTCAGGAGGCGAGAACCGCGGCCAGGACGACCAGCAGCGTCGGGATCCCGATCAGCACCAGCAACAGCAGGGCCAGGGCCCACTTGCCCGGGGCCTTGACCGGTTCGAAGCCGATCGCGCCCTTCACGAAGGTGGCCACCGGCAACGCATAGAAGACGTCCACGGTCTGCCCGGAGGCGACCTGGACCGGCAGCTCCGCCCGGCCGTACTTCCACAGCCATTGGCCGTGTCCGGCCACCAGGTGCGTGCCGGGGATCACCGGGATGGTGGCCTGCCCCTGCACCATCGGCACCGGGTGTCCGTCAAGGGTGATCTGAGGTGGGGTCCAGCTGGTGGAGATCTTGTGCCGGGCGTTGATCCGGACGAAGCCCGGCGGTGGCAGGGGCGGTTGGCCGGGCTGGAGCGGGCCAGGTGGTGGGGGCATGGTCATTAGAGGATCTCTCCCGGGGAATAGGCTGCGGCCTCCGGATGGCGGGCCACCAGCTCCTCTACCCGGCGTACGACGGCTTGAACCTGCGCCACTGCTGCACCGGTGAACGCGATCGGGTCGGCAACCAGCGCATCGATCTGGTCCCGGGTCAGCCCGAGCCTCTCGTCGGCGGCGAGCCGGGCGAACAGGTCGTTCTCGGCCAGACCCTGGCGCATCTCCAGCGCGACACCGACGGCGTTCTCCTTGATCGCCTCGTGGGCGGACTCGCGGCCGACGCCGTTGCGGACCGCGCTCATCAGCACCTTGGTGGTGGCCAGGAACGGCAGGTAGCGGTCGAGTTCGCGCTGGATCACCGCAGGGAAGGCACCGAACTCGTCGAGCACGGTGAGGAAGGTCTGGAAGAGGCCGTCGGCGGCGAAGAACGCATCCGGCAGCGCGACCCGGCGGACCACGGAGCAGGAGACGTCGCCCTCGTTCCACTGGTCGCCGGCCAGCTCGCTGACCATGGAGAGGTGGCCGCGCAGGATCACCGCCAGCCCGTTGACCCGCTCGCACGAACGCGTGTTCATCTTGTGCGGCATCGCCGAGGAGCCGACCTGGCCCTCCTTGAAGCCCTCGGTGACCAGTTCGATCCCGGCCATCAACCGGATCGTGGTGGCCAGGTTGGACGGACCGGAGACCAACTGCACCAGCGCGGAGACGGCGTCGAAGTCGAGCGAGCGCGGATAGACCTGGCCGACGCTGGTCAGCACGTTGTCGAAGCCGAGGTGGGCGGCGACCCGCTGCTCCAAAGCGGCCAGCTTCGACCCGTCGCCGTCGAGCAGGTCGAGCATGTCCTGGGCGGTGCCGACCGGCCCCTTGATCCCGCGCAGCGGATACCGCGCGATCAGCTCCTCGATCCGGGCCATCCCCGTGAGCATCTCGTCGGCGATCGTGGCGAACCGTTTGCCGAGCGTGGTGGCCTGGGCGGCGACGTTGTGCGAGCGTCCGGCCATCACGGTGGTCTCGTGCTCGCCGGCCAGGCGCGCAAGCCGGGCCAGGGTGGCCACCGCGCGGTCCCGGATGAGCCGCAGCGAGGAGAGCACCTGGAGTTGCTCGACGTTCTCGGTCAGGTCACGCGAGGTCATCCCCTTGTGGATGTGCTGATGACCGGCCAGGGCGCAGAACTCCTCGATCCGGGCCTTCACATCGTGCCTGGTGACCCGCTCCCGTCCAGCGATGGAGTCGAGGTCGACCTGGTCGACGACTGCCTCGTAAGCCTCGATGACACCGTCGGGGACGTCGATGCCGAGCTCCTTCTGGGCGCGGAGGACGGCGATCCAGAGTTGGCGCTCGAGCACGATCTTGTGCTCCGGCGACCAGATCTCGGCCAGATCGGCGGCGGCATAGCGGGTGGCAAGAACATTGGGAACGGTCACGGGGGCAAGTTTCTCATCACGGGCCACGCCGGGGCTCCCCAGGTGCGTTCGTCGTCAAGGCATGCGTCGAGGCGGATCAGGCAGGAAGAGGTCCGCCAGGTCGAGTTCGACAACGCCGTGGCCGGCCACCGGGATCTCGCCACTCGGTCGGTCGTCGTCCAGGGCGAGCAGCAGTTCCCAGGATCCATCGACGGCCGCGTGGACCAGCATCTCGCGGTGGTCGGGGTCGACGATCCAGTACTGCCCTGCCCCACCGGCCAGGTAGTCCACCGACTTGCGCACGGTGTCCTCGACCCGGGTGCTGGGGCTGAGCACCTCGGCCACCAGCACCGGTGCGTCGCGGACCCACGTCTCGGTCGGGGGCTCGGCCACCACCATCACGTCCGGACCGCGCAGCCTGTTCCCGGGGAGCCAGAGACCGACCTCAGTGACGACGTACAGCCCGGGCAGGTGGGTCATCAGCACCTGCATCAGACGAGCTGACGCGTGACCGTGGGCGAACCCGACTTGCGGCGTCACGACGACCTCCCCGTCCACCCACTCCGCGCGCGGGCGCTCGGGCAGGGCGAGGTACTCCTCCCACGACATCCGCAACCGCTGCAACGGTGGCTCAGTGACAGGCACGACAACTCCAGAGGGGATCGACACATCGACGCTCCTTCCATGATGGACCCGAGAACAGGCGCACACCAGCATGGAACGGATCACCGACCGCGGCCACCGGTTCTCCACAGGGCACGCTCGGCGAGCGGCGGAGTCAGTCCTCGAGGATCTTCCGCAGGTCGAGCGGCACCGTGCCGTGACCATCCACGACCACCTCGCCGGTTGGGGTGGAGTCGTCGAGCCGCAGCAGCGGCTCCCAGCGTCCCTCGACCAGGTCGAAGACCTCCAGGCTGGACGCTGCCGGGTCCAGCACCCAGTACTGACTGATCCCGGCCTCGGCATACTCCACCGACTTGCGCAACAAGTCTTCGGACCGCGTGCTCGGGGACAAGACCTCCACCACGACCACCGGCACTGACTCCGACAGATAGCCACGCTCACGACTCGGAAAAACGGCCACATCAGGGATCCTGATCCGGTCCCGCGGTAGCCGAAGATTGACCGCTTCATAGACGTGGAGCCCAGCAAGATCCGTTTCCAGGCGATTGGCGAGGCGGCGAGAAACTGCTTGGTGCTCGAAACTGGCGGCCGGCGTCACGACGACCTCCCCGTCCACCCACTCCGCGCGCGGGCGCTCGGGCAGGGCGAGGTACTCCTCCCACGACATCCGCAACCGCTGCAACGGTGGCTCAGTGACAGGCACGACAACTCCAGAGGGGATCGACACATCGACGCTCCTTCCATGATGGACCCGAGAACAGGCGCACACCAGCATGGAACGGATCACCCACCGCGGCCACCGGTTCTCCACAGGCACGGGTCTCACTCCCGCAGGGAGGCCCCCTCGACCACGCCCAGCGGCTCGGCGGCGATGTCGGAACGGCGCTGCATCCCCGGGAACGAGACCAGGTCGGCCGCGGCGTAGGCACGGGCGCGGGCATCGGCCACGTCGGCCCCGGTCGCCCGCAGCGCGAGCACGCGACCCCCGGCGGTGACCAGCTCCCCCTCCCGGGTCGCGGTGCCGGCGTGGATCACGTCCACCCCGTCCAGTTCGGCGGCGGCGCGCAGCCCGCGGATCACGTCGCCCTTCGACGACGACTCCGGATAGCCGGCCGAGGCCAGCACCACGCTGACCGATGCCCCGGCGCGGAACCGGGGCGGGTCCACCTCGCCGAGTCGCCCCTGCGCCGCGGCGTACAGCAGTTCCCCCAGGGGCGCGTCCAGCAACGCGAGCACCGGCTGCACGTCCGGGTCGCCGAAGCGGCAGTTGAACTCGATCACCTTCGGTCCGTCCGCGGTGAGCGCCAGGCCCACGTAGAGGCAACCGACGTACGTCGCCCCACGGCGCGCCATCTCGTCCAGGGTCGGGTTGACC
The DNA here is from genome assembly GCF_031844485.1 of Nocardioides sp. AE5. NCBI lineage: Bacteria > Bacillati > Actinomycetota > Actinomycetes > Propionibacteriales > Nocardioidaceae > Nocardioides > Nocardioides sp. AE5. The sequence goes on along the minus strand of NZ_JAUZVI010000009.1, from coordinate 146,570 downwards.
ACGGTCTCGATCACGGTGGCGGCCAGGTCCGCGGGCGCCCACGGCAGCGGTGAGTAGGACCCCATCCCGCCGGTGTTCGGCCCGCGGCCGCCGTCGAAGATCCGCTTGAAGTCCTGCGCCGGCTGCAACGGGTACGCCGTACGGCCGTCGCAGAGCGCGAAGAGGGAGACCTCCGGGCCGTCGAGGAACTCCTCGATGACGACCGTGCCGCAGGCCGCGGCGTGGGCGAGGGCCTCGTCACGGTCGGTGGTGACCACGACGCCCTTGCCGGCAGCCAGCGAGTCGTCCTTGACGACGTACGGCGCCCCGAAGAGTTCCAGGGCCGCTGCCACCTCGGCGGTGGTGGTGCAGGTGGCCGAGCGCGCGGTGGGGACCTCGGCGGCCGCCATCACCTCCTTGCTGAACGCCTTGGAACCTTCCAGCCGCGCCGCATCGGCGGACGGGCCGAAGACGGCGATGCCGCGCTCGATGACCGCGTCGGCGACACCGGCGACCAGGGGGGCCTCGGGGCCGACCACGACCAGGTCGATGCCGAGCGAGGCGGCAAGGTCGGCCACGGCTGCCGGGTCCGCAATGTCGACCGGGTGCAGGGTGGCCACCTCGCCGATGCCCGGGTTGCCGGGCGCGGTGTGCAGTTCGGTGACCCCGGGGTCCTGGGCGAGGGCGAGGGCGAGGGCGTGTTCGCGGCCGCCGGTGCCGATCACGAGGGTTTTCACGGGCGCGAGTCTAGGTGCTCCGACATCCGGGGCCGCACCGTGCGCGGCCCCGGATGGTCGGCTCAGAGCCTTTCGGCTGCCGCGGCCAACTGCGGAGCCAGGTCCTCGAGCACCACCTGGATGCTCAGCGTGCTGGCCGCAGCCCAGGCCCCACCGAGGGCGGAGTCCGGGTCGATGACCACTGCGCGGCCGTCCTTCACCACGTCCAGGGAATTCAGCAGGGTGTCCTGCTCCAGCTCTGCGGTGGTGAACCCGATCGGCACGATCACTGCGATGTCGACATCGAAGAGACCGACCTTCTCGAGCGGCACGTTCGCGAAGGAGCCGGCGCTCTCCAGGGCGTCCAGGGCGTCGGCGTTCTTCATGCCCAGGCCGGCGCTGCCCAGGGTCATCGCCCAGATCGAGACGGCTGCCGCGATGGCAAACAGGAGCACGACAACACTTGCCGCCCGCACGTCGACCATCACATCGACCGCGGATCCGACCTTCACGCGGCGGAACCGGGCCGGCCACGGGCGGGTCGTCGTGCTGGCGCCGGCTGGGTGTCGATGCTCATGCTGCGGCCGCCTTCCGCGCCGGGTCAACCAGATCAACACCGGTGCGCCGATGAAGGAGGTGACCAGCCCGACGGGCAACTCGCTGGGGACGATGACCCGACCGACCATGTCGGCGACCACGAACAGCAGTGGGCCGAGCACCAGGCACGTGACGATGATCCACTTCGGATCCGGACCGACGAAGGCACGGGCCACGTGCGGCACCTTCAGGCCCACGAACAGGATGGGACCCACCACCGCCGTGCTCGCGCCACAGATCAACGTGATCGCGATGAAACTCAGGGTGCGGGTCAGCCGCACCCCGGCGCCGAGGGCCACTGCCAGGTCGTCCGCCCAGGGCGGGGCCCCGAAGCTCGGACTCACCAGGCTTGCCTGACCAAATGAACTCTAACCAGTGAGTCCCGGGATTGTCACGCAGGACATCGAGGCGTGGCGGCATCCGGCAAGATGGATCCATGCGCTTCCCCCAGCCCGGCGAACGCTTCGGCCGCTACCAGGTCCAGGACCGGATCGGGATGGGCGGCATGGGAGTGGTCTTCCGCGCCGTCGACACCCACCTGAACCGGGTGGTGGCGCTCAAGGTCGTCTCCGGGCAGCATGCCGGACTGGAGGAGTTCCTGCACCGCTTCGAGCGCGAGGCCGACGTGATGGCCCGCCTGGACTCCCCCCACGTGGTCGCGATCCACGACCACGGCGTGGAGGACGGCCTGCCGTGGATCTCCACGCAGTACGTCGGCGGCGGCGACCTCGGCCATCTGCTCAAGCGCGGCCCACTCCACCTGCACCATGCCGCGATCGTCTGTGCCCAACTGGCCCACGCCCTCGACGACGCACACCGGGCCGGCGTCGTACACCGCGACGTCAAGCCGAGCAACGTGCTGGTCCGCGAGGGCAACGAACCGTGGGTCTACCTGTGCGACTTCGGGATCGCCCACACCGGCGCCGCTGGCCTCACTGCCACCGGCGGGGTCGCCGGGTCGTGGGCCTGGCTAGCGCCAGAACGTACGTCGGGCCACCCGGGCACGCCTGCCTCCGACATCTATTCGCTGGGATGCGTGCTGCACGCGACGCTGACCGGGCGGGCGCCGTTCGTCGGCTCCGACGTGGAGGTCGCGCTGGCCCAGGTGAATTCCCCGGTGCCCCAGTTCCCCGGCACCGACCCGACCACCGAACAGGTCAACGAGATCCTGCGCCGGTCCATGGCCAAGGACCCCGCCGACCGCTACCGCTCAGCCGCCGAGTTCCGGACCGCGCTGCTCGCCCTGACCGGCAGCCAACCGGTCCACTTCCCCGTGGGACCGCACCAGCCACGCCCGGAGGGGGCCAGCACCACGGAGGGCGGCACCACGATCCGCGGTGCCCGCCAGCAGCGTCGTTCACGGCGGATGGTGGTGGGTGCCGCCGCACTCGGCCTGGTGGTGCTCGGTGGCGCCGCGGCCGGCGGGTGGTGGCTGCTGCGTCCCGACGACCCGCAGGACCCAACGGCAGGTGCGCAGCGGGTGGCCGGCGACGTGGACGGGGACGGGTACGGCGACCTGTTCTTCCGCTGGTTCGGCCACGGCGACGAGTCGCTGCCGAGCGTGGACTATCTGGTCCGCTCCACCGGCAACGGCTTCGCCGCGCCCGAGAAGCGCGAGCGCCCCGACGGCCTCTCCGCGGCCGGTGACGTCGACGGGGACGGACTGGTCGACGTGATCGGCTATGACCACCGCTCGACCACGGACCTGCTCACTGTCCAGATCCGGTTCGGCGACACCCGCACCGCCACGGTCGAGTACCCCGAGGCGGGCCGCCGCGAGGAGGCCTACCCGATCCTCGGCGACGTCGACGGCGACGGCCACGACGACATGATCCTGGTCTGGACCGAGGCCGATCCGCCCGAGGGGAAGAGCCGGACCACCGCCGTGATCGAGGTCGCCCGGGGCCACGAGGACGGCTTCGGGGAACTGGAGCCTGCCGGGCAGATCGAGGACTGGGCCGGCTCCCTGCTGGACGAGGTGATGGCCGGCGACCTCGACGGGGACGGCCGCGCCGACCTGGTCCTCAAGCGCCCAGCCGCCAACCAGGAACTCGGTGGCCGGACCAGCCGGCTGACCGCGATCCGCTCCACCGACAACGGGTTCGAGGTCGCCGGGAGCCGCGACGTCATCGAGGACCAGGACTATTCGGCGCAGTACGTGCTGGCCGACGTCGACGGCAACGGATCCGACGAGGTCGTCGCCCACGTCTCCCCTGCCGACGGCCCTGCCCAGGTCCAGGTCTTCGCGTTCGTCGACAGCAAATTCGCCGATCCGGTCGTCTGGTTCACCGACGACGAGGGGGCCACCACCCGGGGGTTGACCGCCACCGACATGGACGGGGACGGACTGGAGGACGTCGTGCTGCTCCGCGACCCTCCCGGCGACGGCACCCTGCCGCTGACCGTGGCCCGCTCGGATGGGAGCGCCTTCAGCCGGGTCACCGAGTCGGGGATCACCTGCGTGGTCGAGGAGTGCAAGGAATCGTGGCACGTGCTCCGGGCCGGAGCATGAGGGCTGACCTCAGCCGTTGACCACGATGGTCTGCTCGCGACCGGGGCCGACACCGACGCCCCAGAACGGTGCCCCGGAGAGTTCCTCGAGCGCCTTGACGTAGTCCTGCGCATTCCTGGGCAGGTCGGCAAAGTCGCGGCAGCCGGAGATGTCGCTCTTCCAGCCGGGGAAGGTCTCATAGATCGGCTTGGCGTGGTGGAACTCGGTCTGCGTCATCGGCATCTCGTCATGGCGCACCCCGTCGATCTCGTAGGCCACGCATACCGGGATCTCGTCCCAGTCACCGAGGATGTCGAGCTTGGTCAGGAAGAACTCGGTCAGCCCGTTGACCCGGGTCGCATAGCGGGCGATCACCGCGTCGTACCAACCGCAGCGACGGGTGCGGCCGGTGGATACACCGATCTCGCCGCCCAGGGTCTGCAGCCGGATGCCGTTGTCGTCGAAGAGCTCGCTGGGGAACGGCCCCGACCCGACCCGGGTGGTGTAGGCCTTGATCACGCCGATCACCCGGTCGATCCGGGTAGGGCCGACACCGGCGCCGGTGCAGACGCCGCCGGCGATCGGGCTGGAGCTGGTCACGAACGGATAGGTGCCGTGGTCCACGTCGAGCATGGTTGCCTGGGCGCCCTCGAAGAGGACGGTCTTGCCGTCGTCCAGCGCCCGGTTGAGCAGCAGCGACGTGTCGGCGACCATCGGCCGCAGCCGGTCGGCGTACTGGAGCAGCTCCTCGAGCACCGCGTCCACCTCGACCGCGCGCCGGTTGTAGGCCTTGGTGAGCAGCTGGTTGCGGGTGTCCAGGGCGCCCTCAATCTTCTGGGCCAGGATCTTCTCGTCGAAGAGGTCGGCGACCCGGATCCCGAGCCGGTTCACCTTGTCGGCGTACGCCGGACCGATGCCGCGCCCGGTGGTGCCGATGTTGTTCTTGCCCAGGAAACGCTCGGTGACCTTGTCGATGGTGGTGTGATAGCTGGCGATCACGTGCGCGTTGGCGCTGACCACGAGGCGGTCCTCGACACCTTCGACGCCGCGCTCGATGAGGCCGTCGAGCTCCCGGAAGAGCGCCTCGGGCGAGACCACGACGCCGTTGGCGATCACGCTGGTCGCGCCGGGGGTGAGGATGCCGCTGGGCAGCAGGTGGGTGGCGTACTTCTCGCCGTTGACCACGATCGTGTGCCCGGCGTTGTGGCCACCGCTGGTGCGGACGACATAGTCGATCGCGGTGTCGCCGGTGGCGAGCAGGTCGGTCGCCTTGCCCTTGCCTTCGTCACCCCACTGGGCTCCGAGAACAACGATTGCGGACATCGGTCACGCTCCATCCATGGGGGCCAAACATGAAAACAGCCCGTCGGCAGCAAGTGCTGCAGCGGGCTCTTGCGACCTCACGCTACCAAAGTCGACCCGATCGGGCCGCTTCGCGGACTTCGGGCCCGGGGTAGGGTCGCCGTTCGTGGAACCCCTACTGGTCATCACCAACGAAAGTGCCGCGAGCGCCGACGAGACGAATCTCGAGGCCGCGCTCGAGGTGCTGCGGGCGTCCACCAGCGTCGAGGTTGCCTCGACCAGCAACCCCGGCGAACTCGACGGCGTGCTGCACCGGGCCGCCTCGCGACGGATCGTCATTGCCGGCGGCGACGGCAGCCTGCATGCGGTGGTCTCCGCGCTGCACCGACGCAATGAACTCGACGGCCGGGTGCTCGGCCTGATCCCCCTCGGCACCGGCAACGACTTCGCCCGCGGCACCGGCATCCCGCTGGAGCCCGACCAGGCCGCCCGGGCCATCGTCGAGGGCACTCCCACCCCGACCGACCTGCTCATCGACGAGGTCGGCGACGTGGTGGTCAACAACGTCCACGTCGGCGCCAGCGCCCAGGCCGGCCGCCTCGGCGCGGGCGTGAAGTCCGTGCTCGGCAAGATCCGGATCGGTCCGATCGGGCTGGGCCGGCTCGGCTATCCGATCGGTGCGGCACTGGCCGCGCTGCGCCCACAGATCCTCCACCTCAAGGTGGAAGTGGACGGTGAGGTCATCAACGACCTGGACCAGCCGGTGCTGATGGTCGCCATCGGGAACTCCTCCGACGTGGGCGGCGGCACCACGCTCAATCCGGAGGCGGACCCCTCCGACGGGAAGATCGACGTGATGGTTTCCCGCGCCACCGGACGGCTCGCCCGGCTCGGGTTCGCCGCCCTGCTCTCCCGGGGGGAGCACGATGCGCACGAGGACGTGGTCACCGCGCGCGGGTCCGTGGTGACCGTCGCCGGGGAGCCGTTCTGGACCAGCGCCGACGGGGAGATCGCCGGCCCGGAGTCACGGCGTACGTGGACGGTCCACCCGGGCGCCTTCCAGTTGCTCCGCTGACCCCTGGCACCCCCGCGGCGTTCAGCGCAGGACCGAGACCGCTCCCGGAAGTACGGCGATCCGCACCGCCCCCGTGCCCAACGGCGCCAGCGGCTCGCCGTCGCTGCCCATCGGCACGTCGGGAGATGCGGCAACCTCGATCTCGCGGCCGCGGAAGACGTGCACCTCGTCGAGTTCGACGTGCTTGCCGTCGTACACCTTGGGGAACGCCTTGATCATGCCCAGCTTGCCGGCGGCCTCGATCACGATCACGTCCAGCTCGCCGTCGTCGACGGCGGCGTCCGGCGCGATCCGCATCCCCTTGCCGTAGTACGCCGAGTTGGCCACCACCACGGTCGCCCCGAGGAAGGTGCGGGTCAGGCCGTCGACGCGCACGGTGTAGCTGGTGGGCCGGAAGGTGGCCAGGGACTTCACCGCGGCGGCCGGATATTGCAGCGTGCGCGGCAGCCAGTGGATCCGGTTGACCAGCTCCGCGGTCTGGGCGTCGACACCGGCATAGACCGAGCCGGCGACCACGTGGACGCTCCCGTCGGTCAGGGTCGCTTCGATCAGGTCTGTCGGCGCCGGCTCGGCGGTGAGCAGCACCCGGGCGATCGCCTCGGGCTCCTCCGGCAGGCCCAGCATCCGGGCGAAGTCGTTGCCGCGACCGGCCGGGACGATGCCGAGGGTGCCGCCGAGGCCGGAGACCTCGCCGGCGATGGAGGAGAGCATCCCGTCGCCGCCAACGGAGACGACCACGTCACCACGCTCCACCGCGGCGCGGACCAGGTCCAGGGTGGCCCGTGGACCGGGTGAATAGGTCACGTCGACGACGGCACCGGCGTCGCGCAGGATCCGTGCCACCGGCACCACGGCGGCCGGGGCCGCCCCGCCGCCGGAGGCCGGGTTGACCAGGAAGGAGAACGACCTCACGGGATCATCACCCCCGGGTTGAGGATGCCGCTCGGGTCGAGGTCGGCCTTGACCGCGCGCAGGATCGAGGCGCCGATCGGGCCGATCTCCTGGCCGAACCACGGCTTGTGGTCGGTGCCGACGGCGTGGTGGTGGGTGATCGTGGCACCCGCGTCGACCATCGCCTGGCTGGCCGCGGCCTTGGCTTCCAGCCACTGTGCCAGCGGGTCCTCGGCCTGCGGGGCGGCGACGGTGAAGTAGAGCGAACACCCGGTCTCGTAGACGTGCGAGATGTGGCAGAGCACCAGGGCCTTCTCGCCCAGCGTGGTGGTCAGCGCCTCGCTGACCCGGGCGTACAGCTCCTCCCGGTCGGCCCAGAAGGTGGCGGTCTCCAGGGTCTCCACCAGCACCCCGACGTCGAGCAGCGAGTCGCGCAGGTACGGCGCATGGAAGCGGCCCTCGGCCCAGGCAGCGCCCCGCTCCTCACCCAGGGCGGTGCCACCGAGGCCGGTGAGCGCCTCGGTGACCAGGCGACGGCGTACGTCGACCTGGGCCGGGGTGCCCTCGTGGCCGACGATCATCAGGCAACCGCCGGAGGATTCGCCGCCGACGTCGGACTGGGAGGCCAGGTTGAGCGCGGTCTCGTTCTCGTCGGAGAGACGGATCACGGTGGGCAGCAGCCCGTCCTGGGCGAGGCGGCGCATCGCCTCGGAGCCGGCCGCGAAGGAGTCCCACTGCCAGGCCTCGTAGACCTTCACCTCCGGCAGTCGCTTGACCCGCACCCGGACCGCGGTGATCACACCGAAGGCGCCCTCGGAGCCGAGGAAGAGCTGGCGCAGGTCAGGCCCGGCGGCGTTGGCCGGCGACGTACCGAGTTCGAGGGTGCCGCACGGGGTGGCCACGGTGAGGCCGACCACCATCGCGTCGAAGCGGCCATAGCCGGCGCTGGACTGGCCCGAGGAGCGGGTCGCCGCGAAGCCGCCGATGGTGGCGTATTCGAAGGACTGCGGGTAATGGCCGAGCATCAGGCCGTGCTCGGCGAGCAGGGCCTCGGCCTCGGGGCCGCGCAGGCCGGGCTCGAGGACGGCAGTCATCGAGACGGTGTCGACCTCGCGCAGCGCCTGCATGCGGCACAGGTCCAGCGAGAGCACGGCGGCGAACCCGTCGCGGGCCGCGGCCAGGCCGCCGGTGACCGCGGTGCCGCCACCGAAGGGGACCACGGCCAGGTGGTGCTCGGCGGCGTAGTCGAGGACGGCCGCGACCTGGTCGTGGTCGGCCGGGCGGAGGACGGCGTCGGGGGCATCGGAGAGGTCGCCCTCGCGCGCACGGAGCAGGTCCGGCGTGGACTTGCCGCGGGTGCGGATGCGGCGTACGTCGTCGGCGACGATGACGTGTTCCTCGCCGAGGAGTGCCGCCAGGGCGGCCAGGTGCTCGGCGGCGAGCCGGGAAGCAGGGAGCTCCACGTCGTCGCGGGCAGGGGTGTCGCGGGCCCCGAAGGCGAAGTCCACCAGCCCCCGGGTCGAGGCGGGCAGGTCGGTGGCCCCGGCCGGGTTGCCCCAGCGCGAGGGATGCATCTCGATACGGCTCATGTGTTACAGTGTGACACATGACGTCAGAACGTCACAAGACCTATCTTGACGCGGCCCGCGAGGCAATCCTCGACGTCGGCTGGAAGCGGACCACGCTCACCGACGTGGCCCGCCGCGCCGGCGTCTCGCGGATGACGATCTATCGCGCCTGGCCCGACATGCAGACCCTGCTCGCCGACCTGATGACCCGCGAATGGTCCGCCATTTTCGCCGCCGTACCGGCCCCTGCCGACGACGAGGTCACCCCCGAGCGGGTCGGCACCGCGATCACTGCCGCGATCACCGCCCTGCGCGCCAACCCGCTCTTCCGGCGGATCCTCGACCTGGACCCGGAACTGCTGCTGCCCTACCTGCTGGACCGTCGCGGCCGCTCCCAGCAGGCCGTCCTCGACCTGCTCACCCCGCGGATCGCGGCCGGCCAGGCGGCCGGGCGGATCCGGGCCGGCTCCCCCGAACTGCTGGCCCGCACCGTGCTCCTGGCCGCCCACGGGATCACCCTGTCGGCGCACACGATGGCCGACGACGACATCGCCGAGCAGGAGCTGGTCGACGAACTCAACCGCCTGATCAGCAAGGGACTCGCACCATGACCGCAACCCGCCGCTCCGGCGACGACGCCCGGATCCGCCACGGCCTTGCCGGCCTGCCCGACGAGGTCGACCTGGTGGTGATCGGCCTCGGCGTGACCGGCGCCGGGGTCGCCCTCGACGCGGCCTCGCGCGGCCTGCGTGTGCTGGCCGTCGACGCCTTCGACCTCGCCTTCGGTACGTCGCGATGGTCGAGCAAGCTGGTCCACGGCGGGCTGCGCTACCTGGCCAAGTTGCAGGTCGGCGTCGCGCACGAGAGCGCCGTGGAGCGGGGCATCCTGATGGAGCGGACCGCGCCCCACCTGACCCGTCCGATGCCAATGCTGCTGCCGCTGATGTCGAGTGTCTCGCGCTCCCAGTCCGCGTTGGCCCGGGCTGGCTTCCTGGCCGGGGACGTGCTGCGGATCGGCGCCGGGACCGACTCCGAGACCCTTCCGCGCCCGCGCCACATCTCCCGCACCGAGGTGCTCGCGATGGCACCCGGGCTGCGTGCGAACGGCCTGCGCGGCGGCCTGCTCTCCTGGGACGGCCAACTGGAGGACGACGCCCGCCTGGTCATCGGCATCGCCCGGACCGCCGTGGCGCACGGGGCCGACGTACGGACCCACCTGCGTGCCACCTCCGCGACCGGATCCGCGGTCGAACTGTGCGACCACCTCACCGGCGAGACCGCCCTGGTCCGCGCCCGCAAGGTGGTCAACGCGACCGGCGTCTGGGCCGGCGGCCTGGTCGACGTGAAGCTGAAGCCCAGCCGCGGCACCCACCTGGTGCTCCGCGCCGAGACGCTCCACGGTCTCCGCACAGCGGTGACCGCCCCGATCCCGAACACGTCGAACCGCTTCGTCCTGGTGTTGCCGCAACCGGACGGCACCATCTATGTCGGCCTCACCGACGAGGAGGTCGAGGGCGAGATCCCCGACGTACCCGAGCCATCCGAGACCGAGATCGGCTTCCTGCTCGACGTGGTCGGCGCCGCCTTCGACCGGCCCCTGCGACGCACGGACGTGGTCGGCGCGTACGCCGGTCTGCGGCCGCTCCTCGACAGCGGCGGCGCCACTGCGGACCTGTCCCGCAAGCATGCCGTGCTCACCTCACCCGACGGCGTGATCACCATCGTCGGCGGCAAGTTGACCACCTATCGCCAGATGGCCGAGGACGCGGTGGACGCCACCGGGCTTGCCGATGGCCTCTGCGTGACCAGGGACCTGCCCCTGCTCGGGGCCGCTCCCCGTGAGGAACTGGCTCGCCTCGAGGAGGACAAACGCCTGGTCCGCCGCTTCGGCACCGAGGCGGCGCTGGTGCTCGAGAACGCCCGCGCGGTCACCGGCCTCTCCGACGACGAGTTGCTGGCGCCGATCGCGGCACACCTGCCGACCACCCTGGCCGAACTCGTCTTCGGCGCGACCCACGAAGGTGCCGTCGACGTCGCCGACCTGCTCGAGCGGCGTACCCGGATCGCCCTGGTCCCGGCCGACGCCGACCTGGCTCGGCCCCTCGCCGACCGGGCGCTGGATTTCGCCGGCCGCTGAGTCCTCGGGCCGTGGTGCTGAACGCTTGATGTCCGGCTGGAGTGTTTTGCTCCGTCGGTGCGTGGGTAGGCAGCCTCAAAACCTTTTCCGTCCCCAGGAGACGCGTCATAAAGAAGAGCGTGATCGCACCACTGCTATTGGTCGTGGCCCTTGTCACCGCGTGCGGCGACGGGGACAGCGACGACTCCGGCCCCAAGACGCCCACCACTCCCGGTGTCTCGATCAGCGGCGGTCCCGAGACCACCGAGCTGGATCCCACGGACCCCGGAGGCGAGGAACTGCCACCGTCCACGGTCGAGGACTGGGTCGGCTTCATCACCGACGCCGGTGGCACCAACGGTGTCGCCTGGGCACTCGACCAGACCACCACGGCCGTCGCCTGCCTCCCGGAGAACGATGCTCCGACCTGTGCGCTGGCCGCCATGTCCGGCCAGTTCTTCGCGCAGCAGGTCTCGAGGTCGTTCTCGGGCGCACTCGGCGAGGGCGACGTCCTCTCCAACACCGACCCGATCGGCGCGCCTCCAGCCGAGATCGCGGACCTGGTCGTCCGGACCCGGGACGCCGGTGCAGCCTACGACCAAGCCGTCAAGGGCGTGACCGGATCGGCCGGCGGCGAGGACTGCACGGACAACGTCGAGGAGCCTTGTGCAGCCGCCCGCGAGGCTGCCGCCACGGCCGGGCAGGAATTCCTCGACATGATGGCCGAATGGGAACCCCGTCTGGGCTGAGGCGAGGGGTGCGGCAGCTGCTCCATCAGGCGTGGATTGCCCGGACCGACCCTGCCGACTCGCGGATTGATCCATGGCGATTGCGCCGAGGAACCCGGGTCCGAGGAACACAATCCGCCAAGTGGCCGCGCCCGACATCGGGGATCATCCCGGACACCTGACACCGACCGCTGGGTGCGAGAGACTGGCCTCGTGGCCACGAAACCATCATCGGGACGCGAGCCCGGCGCGCTTCCGGTCGACTCGACTCCCTTCATCGGGCGTCACCGCGAACTCAAGCACATCCACGCGACCTTGGAGCAGTCGCGCTTGGTCACGCTCATTGGCCCTGGGGGGGTCGGCAAGACAAGACTCGCGGTGCAGGCCGCACGGGAAGCCGATCCGATGCGTTCGGACGGCGTACGACTCGTCCTCCTGGCCGAGATCCGCAACGGAGCCCTGATCGGCCACGCCGTGAACGCGGCCTTGGGCATCATGGAGGGGACTGCCCACTGGCAACTCAGCACCCTGGCCAAGCACATCGGTGAAGCCGACATGCTCCTGGTCCTGGACAACTGTGAGCACGTTGCCGATGAGGCCGGTCAATTGGCGTCCGCCCTGCTGCACCAATGCTCTCGCCTGAGGATCCTGACCACCAGCCGCCAGCCGTTGAACGTCGGGGGCGAGACAGTGCTCAGCGTTCCACCCTTGGCCGGGTCGGATCCTGCAGCACCCAGCGCGCACAACGAAGCGCTGCAGTTCTTTCTCGACAGAGCACGCGCTGCGGTGCCCGGACTCGTCCTGAGCCGTCAGGACGAAGCACTGGCGGCTGAATTGTGTCGGCTCCTCGACGGAATCCCGTTGGCCTTGGAACTGGCAGCCGTGCGACTGCGCTCCCTTCCACTGGATGACCTGGTCCGACGCATGGAGAACCGCTATGCCCTACTGACCCAGGGCAGCCGAACGGCGCCGGCCAGGCACCAGACGCTCCATGCCGCGATCGAGGGAACCGAGGAGTTGTGTACGCCAGCAGAACGGTTGCTGTGGCAACGTCTCTCGGTCTTCTCCGGGGGATTCACCATTGACGCGGCAGAAGCCGTCGCCCACGGGGACGGCGTCGATCTCGACGCGGTGCTCGACCTCGTGGCGGGTCTGGTTGACAAATCCGTCCTGACCATCACGGTGGATCCGGCGGGGGGACGCCACCGTTACCGGATGCTCCAGACCCTGTGCGAGTACGGCGCAGCAGCGCTCTCGGAGAAGGAGGACGCCCAACTCCGTAGGCGACACCTGGAATGGTTCGTGGCCCTGGCGCGGCGGGCCGAAGCTGAATGGTCCCGATCCGACCAGGTGGCATGGCTGCGCCAGTTGAGGGCCGAGCATCCGAACCTTCAGATGGCCCTGGAGACGGCCATGACAATCGATCCGACAGCCGGAATCGAACTGGTCGTCGGCATCGAGAACTACTGGTTGGCGCGGGGTTTCCTGAGCGAAGCCAGAGAATGGCTCGCGCGCTTCATCGCTGCGGCACCGCCACGCACGCCGACGACCGGTCGAGGTTTGCGGCTGGACGCCTGGCTGGCAGTCCTTCAGGGCGATCAGGAGGCGGCCGAGGAACGTCTGGCGCAAGCAGCCGAGTTGGTCGGCCACGTCGCAGACCCGGTCCTCGAAGCCCTACTGATCCAGGCCAAGGGCCTGCTGGCTCTCTTCGGAGGGAACCTGGACGAGGCGCGTGTCCACCTGGCGACTGCCCTGACTCGATTCGAACAACTCGACCACCTCACCGGCCGGGTGCACACCCTGTTCGAGCTCGGCCTCGCCAACGGGTTGGCCGGTGATCACGACGAAGCGTTTGAGTGGCATCGCCGGTGCCGCTCCCTGGCCATTCCGCACGGGGAGTCCTGGTGGCACTCGTTCTCCTTGTGGGCGCTGGGGGTCGAGCACTGGCGTCGCGGCGACCTGGTCGCTGCGACTGCCCTGCAGCAGGACAGCCTCCGACTCAAGCGTGCGCTCGGGGACCACTTGGGCATCGGTGTCTGCCTTGAGGCAATGGCCTGGATCGCCGTCGCCGAGAGCGATGGGCAGCGCGCAGCCCGCCTCCTGGGAGCCGCGGACACCGTGCTGGAACGTGCTGGCATGCCCTTCGCCGGCATTCAACCCATGTGGCAGTACCACGTCGAGGGGGAGAACTCCACACGCCGCCTGCTGACTGCCTCGGCCTTCCGCGACTGCTATGCCGCGGGCGCTCGGCTGAGCATCGAGGAGGCCGTGGACGGCGTCATCGACGAGCGAGGCAGGCAGTCGGCGGTGAGCCACGAGGCTTCACGGCTGACCAGGCGTGAGATGGAGGTGGCCGAACTGATCGCGCGCGGGTGCACGAACCGCGACATCGCCAGCCATCTCGTGCTCTCGGTACGAACCGTCGAAAAGCATGTGGACCACATCCTGCGCAAGCTTGGGGCCGACAACCGGGCACAGGTGGTGCGTTGGGTCACCGAGCAGGAGCAACGGCGGGCCCCGAAGTGAGCAGCGACGCGCACGCCGGTGACGAGCACTCTCCCCGCCCGTCGAGAAGGGTGTGGGCAAGCACCTCGGTGAGCCACGGAACCTTCCCGTCAAACCGATCAAGACGCTTGGGCGACACCCATCGATAGGAGTCGTGTTCCCAGTTCAACGACAATCGGCGCTGCAGGGTGAGGGCGTGGAAAGTGTGCACCAGCCAATGGCCACCGCGCGGATCAGGAAGGGTCAAGGCGGGCCGAGCACACAGATGCTCCAAAGACGCAGCACCCAGGCCAGTCTCCTCGTGGAGCTCTTGGACCGCTTGCTGGAAAGGGCTTCGCCCACGGTCCAGGTGCCCGGTCACACAGTGCCAGCGGCCACGGTCCGAGTCGACCAACTGACTCCGCTTGAACAGGCCCACCTTGTCCCGCCAACTGAGGACGACGGCGACGCATTCCCCACGCCATTCGGCGGTTGGCACAGAATCCTTCCCTCGTCCGGACTCTTGGAGCAGGTGGGTGCGGACGTTTCGCTCTACGCCCGCACCCACCTGGATCGGGGGGTCTTGCCCGGCACACCTCTCCTGGCCCATGATCGACCTAGGCACCCTGCAGGAGGTCGGCTGCCTTCTCGGCGATCATCACGGTGGCAGCGTTGGTGTTGCAGGAGACGATGCGTGGCATCACGGAAGCGTCCACCACCCGCAGGCCCGCCACGCCGTGGACCTTGAGATCAGGGTCGACAACTGCGTCGTCGCCCGTGCCCATCCGGCAGGTCCCCGACAGGTGGAAGAAGCTGCTCACTGCGTCGCCGATGAACTCCTCCAACTCCGCCCGCGGCTTCTGCAAGATGTCAGCGGTCCCCGTTACGACCTCCCAGTCGTCGAATGCACCGCTGCCTGCCATGGCGTGGACTTCTTCAACCCCGGCGATGAGCTGGTCGACGTCCCGCCGTTCGGAGAGATAGCGGGGATCGATGAGTGGCGCGACACCGGGGTCGGCGGACACCAATCGGACACGGCCTCGCGAAGCCGGACGCATGTGGCCCACGCCCACCGCAAACGCGTTCTCGATCGGCGCTTGCCACGGCAGGTGGTAGTCGACCTGGATCTGCACCAGTTGCAGTTCAGGTCCTTCCTGTCCGGGATCGGTGCGCAGGAAGAGGGTTGCCTCCGCGAAGTTGCCCGTCGGTGGTGGAAGAGGCCTCCCGGCCCTGATCCGGATGCCAGCGAGCATGACGTGATCCTGCAGGTTCTGGCCCACGCCGGACAGGTCCACGACCGGTCGGATGCCCAAGGCAGAGAGGTCACCGGCAGGACCCACTCCGGACAACATCAGCAGCCGTGGCGAGTCCACCGCCCCCGCGCACAGGAGCACTTCGGTGCCGGCACGGACGACGTGGCTGACGCCGTTCACCCGGTACTCCACGGCTGTGCAACGTCCATCGACGATTTGCAGCCGTCCGACGTGGGCGCCGGTGAGCACGGTGAGATTCTTCCGCCCCATCGACGGGTGAAGATACGCCGACGCGGTGCTCTGCCGTTTCCCGTCCACGATCAGGAGGTCATGGGTGGCCGCTCCGGTCAACTCGCCGTCGTTCAGGTCGTCGGCGATCGCGTGACCGAGCCGACGGGCTGCTTCCACGTGGGCCACACTCAGCGGATGCGGATCTGCGATGGGTCGTGGCCGCAGTGGTCCGCCGCGACCCCGGAATCGCGGATCACCCTCCGGGACGTCCTCGGAGCGCTTGAAGTAGGGCAACACCCCTTCATAACCCCAGCCGGCCGCGCCCGCAGACTCCCAGGCATCGAAATCGCTGCGGTGCCCACGCAGGTGCGCCATTACATTGATGGATCCCGAGCCGCCCAGCACCTTGCCGCGGTGGGCGGGGAGGGCACGACCGGTCCGTGCCTGGACCGTGCTGGCATATCCCCAGTCGACGTCACTGCCCAACAGCGTCGGCCACGCCGCTGGAGTCTGGATGTCCTCACGGCGATCATCGCCGCCGGCCTCGAGAAGGAGGACGGTGACGTCGGGGTTCTCCGTCAGGCGAGCCGCAAGGACACAACCTGCGGAGCCACCCCCGACAATCACGTAGTCATGGGTGTCCATGGTCGGGCTCAGAGTTGGACCACGACAGTCTTGAGCTCGAGGTATTCGTCCAAATTCTCCTTGCAGGTCTCTCGACCCCAGCCGGACTGCTTGTAGCCGCCGAACGGAAGTGCTGCATCCACCGGCTGGTAGCAATTGACCCACACCTGGCCCGACTCGATCGCAGCCGCCATCCGGTGGACCCGACCCACGTCCTTGGTCCACACACCCGCACCAAGGCCGAAGTCGGTGTCGTTCGCCAATGCGGTGACCTCTTCCTCCGTGTCGAACGGGACGACGGAAAGGACGGGACCGAATATCTCCTCCCGCAGGACACGAGAAGTCGGATCCAGGTCCGTCAGCACCGTCGGCTCGACGAAATAGCCACCCTCGCCCGCGGTGCCACCGCCGGCCACGACGCGACCGTCCTGCCGACCGAGGTCCATGTAGCTGAGCACCTTCTCGCGGTGCTCGGCAGAGATCAGCGGTCCCATCTCACTGGAGTCATCCAGGCCCGGCCCCACCTTGATGCTGTTGGCCCGCGCGGCGATGCCCTCGAGCACCGTCTCGTAGGCGCCGCGCTGGACATAGAGCCGCGAGCCGGCGATGCAGCTCTCCCCGGCGCCACCGAAGATCGCCATCCCGGCCGCGAATACGGCCGATTCGAGGTCCGCGTCGTCGAAGATGATGTGCGGCGACTTGCCGCCGAGCTCGAGGGACACCCGCTTCAGGTTGCCCGTGGCGGCGCGGGCGATCGCCTTCCCCGTGTCGACAGAACCGGTGAAGGTCACCTTGTTCACGTCCGGGTGTTCGACCAGAGCCACCCCGGCTGTCTCGCCCAGACCCGTCACGTAGTTGACGACCCCTTCCGGGATCCCGGCCTCAAGGACGAGTTCCGCGAGCCGGGCGATCGCCAGGGGCGTCTGCTCGGCAGGCTTGATCACCATGGTGTTCCCCGTGGCCAAGGCGGGGGCCAACTTCTTGACAGCCATCATCACGGGCAGGTTCCACGGGATGATGGCGGCCACGACGCCCACGGGTTCACGTCGGGTGTAGGCATGGTACGGGCCACCGAAGTTGTGCGGGAACGACACCGGAATGGTGTCCCCCGTGATCTTGGTCGGCCACCCCGCGTAGTAGTGCAGGATGTCGATCGAGAACGGGAGGTCGATGTACCGGGCCTCCATCATCGGCATGCCCACATCGAGTGACTCCAGCTGTGCCAACTGCTCGGAGTTCTGCTCGACCAGTTCTGCCAGCTTGGTCAGCATCCGGCCACGCTGCATGGGCGTCACCTGGGACCACGGTCCGGTCAGCGCTGCGCGAGCTGCCGCCACGGCTCGATCGACCTCGGCAGGCCCTCCTGCGGACTGGGTGGACAAGACCTGCCCTGTCGAAGGATTGAAGACGTCGAGCGTCTCACCCGAGACAGCGTCTACCCACTCGCCTCCGATCAGCATCTTCTGGGCCAAGGTCACCGGGGCACGCAGGTCCTCCGGCACGTCGATAATGGTCATGGTCACGGTCCTTGTCTGGTGTGGGCTGGGGTGTTGTCGAGGATCGCCAGAGCGGGGCCCGGGTCGGAGCCCGGGCCCCGTCGGTCAGGCGACGGAGGCCTTGGTCTGGTCGAAGTTCTTCATCTTCGGGAAGACTTCTGCGCCCATCCGCTTGATGTCGGGGACGTAGTCGTCCAGGACCAGCATGTAACCGGCGACGTCGAGATCGGCCCACTCGTCGAGTTGCTCGGCGATGCTGGACGGCGAGCCGACGAGGAAGTCGGTCGACATCTGCATGGCACCCTTCTGGTCCATGCTCGCGAGGATCTCCGAGGTGCCGCCCTTCGCGGTGTCCGTCACCGCCCCGGTGTACATGTACTCGATCGCCTCGAGGTCAGCGGTGTCCACGTAGCGCTGAAGCTTCTCCTCCGCCTCGCGGTCGCTGTCGGCGAGGATGACGCCCAAGGCGACGTAGGGCTTTACCACCCGCTTGGCATCTTCCATCGCAGCGTTGAACTTGGTCATGATGTCGTTCAGCGCGTCGATGCCGCCCCAAGCAAGCCGGAAGTTGTAGTCGGCGTACTGAGCACAGAACTTGATCGCGTCATCGGACGCCCCGGCGGCCACGATCGGAACCCGCCCACCTTCGGGGAGGGGGCCCAGCTGCAGGTCGTCGTACTGGAAGTGCTTACCCTGGAAATTCGTCACCCCATCTCGCCAGAGCTCAGTGAGCACCTGTGCGTACTCCGTGGCGTATTCCCAGCGGTACTCGTTGTAGTCGTACCCGGGCCAGACCCCGAGGGACTCCAACTCACCCGGGTGCCATCCGCCAGGGACCAGGTTGAGGCCGAAGCGGCCTTCCGAGATGTCCTGCAGAGTCATCGCCCCCCGGGCTGCGAGGGCCGGGTGGACCAGGAGCAGTTGGACGGAGCCGATGAGCTTCATGAAGGTGGTGTCCTTCGCCAGCGCAGCCATCGTCGTCATGGATTCAAGTGAGCCCTCCCAGAACTGCGTCGAGCCACCGTGGCCACGGAATGAAGACATCGTGAGGGCGAAGGAGAAGCCGTTGTCTTCGCCGGCCTTGACGATGTCACTGAGATGTTTGTGCGTGGGGTCGTACTGCGGCGCGGCCTCGGCCATGATGTAGCCGTTGCGCGAGTTGGGCATGAAGATTCCGAACTCCATTGGGGGTCCTCTCTAAATTTCATACTGACCAGTCGGCACGCTAGGCCGGGTCGACCAGTGTGGTCAAGGTCACGTCATACGTAGAAATGCGTATCTTTGTGGGCTTCCGGGCCCGAGACGCCCGAAAGCCCCCGAAACGAGAGGCCCAAGTCGGCTCGGGACGGTTTGAGAGTCCCGTTCGTGGCAGCCCGGCATTTCCAGGACGGCCCGGTCCAGGTCAGGTGTCCTCACCGGCATCGATGCGCCCCTCACATGGGCCGAACACGTTTTGCCCCGCCAGCACCACGACCAAGGCGCCGACCAGGGCGACGACGATGCCGATCACCTGCTGGCCGACACCGACGGGGGCGGCCAGGGGCGTAGTCGCCCTCCAGGCCGGGATATCCACCTTGGCGCACTCCGCTGGTGAGGATCCCGGTGACCCGAACACCACCACCGGCAGGCCGTGCGGCGCCGGATGCAGGGACGGATCCTCCTCGCAGGCGCCGGGACGTGGCCCCCGCTCGCCGGACGGGGACCAGCGCCCAAGCGCCCAGCAAGAGGTGGAAGAACGCTCCTCCGAAGTCGCGGGTCCCGGCGTTGGGCAGCGGACCGACCGGCCGTGGACAGGGGGTTCCCCGACGGGGATGACGAGTCAGTCTCGGGTGATGAGCCCGCCCACGAGCATCTCGGCGAACATGTCGCCGATCTCGGTCGGGGACATGCTCCCATCCAGGTGCAGCCAGGTGTGCGTCCACGCACCGGTGCCGATGATCCCGAAGGCAACGACCCTCGCCGGACCGATCTTCCGGAACACGCCCTCGGCCATCCCGTGTTCGATCAAGTCGACGAAGTAGCGCTCAAATTCTTCACGCTTGCGCTGGATGTCCCCGAACATGTCGCTGGAGAGAAAGCGCCTCTCCTGCAGGAAGACCGTGATCTCCGCCTTGTAACGACCCATCGGTTCGAGCAAGGCGTCCTTGATCATGTGCCGGAGCCGTTCGTCCGTGGGCACACCGGGCTCGGACATCACCGCGCGGGCTTTGCTGAGTTGATAGTCGATGAACTCATCATGGACCCGTCGTAGCAGGTCGTCCTTGCAGGAGAAGTGGTGATAGAACGCACCCTTGGTCAGGCCAGCACTGTCCACGATGCTCTGCACCGACGTTCCGGCATAGCCCTGCTTCTCGAAGAGTTCAACCCCGGCCTGCAAGAGTGCCTTACGGGCCGCTTGTGGGTCGCGCACTCGCTTCCGTTGCTTGCCCGATACCTCAGCCATGCAGTCCTCCTCCGTCACCGCGGAACACCCGCGGCTCCCGGCGAGCCGACCTTACCAACCGACCAGCCCGGATGTAATTCCGTGTCCCAGCACAACCGCACTGCGCCGCTGCACCCGTCGCGTCACGTCGCCCAAGGTCCCTCCCGCAGCCACGAAGCAACCTGGTCCGACAACTGGTCGAGCTGTGAATCGAGGACATAGAGCCCCCGTGAGGGCACGGACGCACCCAACTCCACCAAGAGCGGACGGAGGTGCACCTCGACTGCCAACGCGTGGTGGGGCGCACCACCCACCATCACCGGGACCGCAACGACCTCCGCAAGGCCGTCGGTCCCGTAGCGGTCGAGGAAGCACTTGAGCATTCCCGTGTAGGAGGCCTTGTACGTGGGGGAGGCCACCACGAGCACGTCCAGCTCCGCCAAGGCATCACGATCGGCATCCACTGCCGCTGCCTCGGGGTCCAACAGGGCCGGACCGTGGTTCGCCAGTTCCACCGGTTCCACGGCGACAGCCCCCAGGGTGTCGGCCAACTGGCGGACCACCTCTCGCGCGACCTGGGTCGTTCGACTGCCGGAGCGGGGGTTCCCGATGACTGCCCCGACCTCACGCGCGTCCTTCATGATCAACACCTCATCCTGTTCGGGTCTCCGGGCGGCTGCGCAGCAAGTTGACCATTTTGCCCTCCTGGACCACCTCGCCACGCTGGTTGCGGACCGACACGTCTTGGACGACGACCCCACGGCCGGGCCGGGAAGTCGGTTGCAGTCCACTCACCACGGTCGTCGTCCGGACCGTGTCGCCGATGAACACCGGTTCGACGAACCGCCACGACCTGATCTCGAGGAAAGCGACCAGGCTCTCACCCAAGAACTCAAGCAAGCTACGCTGCCCCGTCGCCACGGAGAGCACCAAGGCACCGTGAACGAGCCGCTCACCGAACGGGCTCTCCGCAGCGTGGACGGCGTCGACGTGCAAGGGATGGAAGTCGCCCGAGACGCCACAGAATGAGACCACGTCACTCTCGGTCAAGGTTCTTCCCCGGCTCGTGAACTCCATCCCCTCGGCCAAGTCGTCGAACCAGACGGTCATCACACCTTCCGTCCGTCGAGCTGAGCCCGCCAGGCGGCGAGCAGCCCGTCCTTGCGCACCGCAGCGGCAAGGACCGCATTCCATTCTGCTGCGCCGCCGTACTCCGTGCGCCAAGCCAGTGCCGGCAAGGTGAACTTGTGCAGATCGTGTTCTTTGGTGGTGCCGATCGCCCCCAACACTTGGTGAACCTTTCGGGTGACCGGACCCACTGCATGAGCGGTGCACGACTTGGCGACCGCCACATGTCCACGGACGCGACTCAGGTCGCCGTCGGCCTTCGTCGCCTCGTGGACTGCCGCCATCGTCGCGGCCCGGGCGAGCTCGGCCTCCTCTGCTGCCCCGGCGAGCAGCGATTGGACTGCCTGGAAGTCGATCAGGCGGCGGCCGAACTGTTCGCGAAGCCTGGCGTGCGCAACCGCCTCCTGAACAGATCGTTCCAAGGCGCCACAGATCTGGGCGGAGCGAAGCAACGCCCCCCTGAGGCGGAGAGCGTCGGTGACGCTTCCCGGCAGGGCCGTGGAGGTATTGGTCAGGGTAATGTCCTTTGCCCGGTCCCGCGGATGCCCCGCCAGGTTGGCACCGTGCTCCCAAGAGAGTTCCTGGGCAACGTGGACCGAAACCGACGCCATGCCGTCCCGCCCGGGGGCAACCACCAGCACTCGATCGGCATACCTGCCCCACGGCGCTTCCACCACGACGTCCCCACCGTGCATCCGCGTCCAGCCGACGACGACGACCTCGTGCCGGCAGTCGATACCGAGGCGCGCTGCCAACCAACGGCCAAGCACGTCGTGGTCGCCCAGTGGCAACTGGACCCCGTGGCGTGCCGCGGCGCGGTGGAGGGCGAAACAGTCCAGCCACGAGGCACCGCTGCCACCCTCCTCCTCTGGAGTGGTGAAGTGGACGAGGCCCAGATGGTCGAGTTCCCGCCATGCCGAGCGGAACCAGCCGTCGTCCGGGGCCGACTCGCCCTGAGCCGCGACCAAGTCGGTGAAGACCTTGTCGAGCATGTCGGACAGGTCACGGTCCACTGTTGCAAGACCACTCATGTGGCGCCTCCTGCCTGCTGCTTGTCCATCCCCTTGGCCACCAGGCCGCGCAGGATCTCGTTGGTCCCCCCGCGCAAAGTGAACCCTGCACGCCGGGTCAGTCCATCGGCCAGGAGTCTGGCCAACTCCGTGTCCTGGTGCGGCGAGCGCGATGCCCAGTCCGCCAAATCGTCGGCAAGGTCGCCCTCGGTGCGCGTGCCCATCTCCTTGACCATGGTGGCGAGCACCTCTGCCGGCGCTCCGTCCTGGAGCCTGCACGCCACATCGAACGAGAGGTGGTGCAGGGCGACCAGGCGAGAGAAGTGGTGGCCCAGCCCGTCATCCGGCGCGTGGACCACTACCTCCTCCACCTCTGTCAGCCGCTGCAGTGCCGGGAAGACGGACAGGAACCGTTCGGGTCCGCTGCGCTCGAACTTCAACTCCGATGTGACCTGGTGCCAGCCATTGCCGATCTCTCCCAGCACGTCCCCATCGGGGACGAACACGGCATCAAGGGATACCTCGTTGAAGTGGTGCGAGCCGTCCAAGGAGTGGATCGGGCTGACGGTGACCCCGGGGGCGTCCAGTCGGACGAGGAACTGGCTCAGCCCGTCGTGGCGCCCGCCGTCGGATCGCGGTGCGGACCTGGCAAGGACGAAGAAGGCATGGGCCCGGTGGGCCCCGGACGTCCACACCTTGGTCCCGGTGATCTGCCAACCGCCCTCGACACGGGTTGCCCTGGTCCGGACTGATGCCAAGTCCGAGCCGGCATCTGGTTCGGACATTCCGATGGCCCAATAGGACTCGCCTCGGGCGATGGCCGGGAGGAACTCCTCGCGCTGTTCACGCGTCCCGAAACGGACCAGTGCCGGCGCAATCTGCCGATCTGCGATCCAGTGTGCTGCAACCGGTGCGCCCGCGCACAGGAGTTCCTCGGTGACGACGTATCGCTCCAGATAGCTGCGACCATGCCCGCCGTGTTCGCGTGGAATGCTCATCCCCAACCAACCCTTGGCTCCCAAGGCGCGACTGAATTCCTCGTCCCATCCGGCGAGCCAACTGTCGACCTCGGGGCGGAACCGTCCATTCACCCGCTGCTGCTCGATGAACTCACGGACCTCCTCGCGTAGGGCCGTCAGCGCCTCGGGACCCCCCGTTCCTGCCTCCACCGTCACTGGTTCGACTCCCTCGAATTCTTCTTCGGCTTGCGCTCGGCAACCGTGATCGCCACAGCGATGATCAGGATCAGCCCGGTGAAGACCTCCGGTGCCCACGACGGCCCACCGGCCAAGGACAGGCCGAGGGAACCCGTGCCTATCACGAGCACCGCAAGGACGGCCCCCCAAGAGTTGAAGCGGCCATGGCGGAACTGGGTCGCGCCAAGGAAGACTGCGGAGAAGGCCGGGATCAAGTAGTGGGCACCTGCGTCGGGAGCCGCCGCTTGGAGCCGAGCAGCCAGGATCACGCCGGCGAAAGCCGCGATGGCCCCGGTGACCATGAAGGCGATCACCTTCACTCGATTGACCCGTACTCCCATCAGTCGGGCGGCATCACTGTTGTATCCGGTGGCATAGAGATGGCGCCCCGCTGGCGTGTGCTCGAGCACCAGTCCCATCACGACCATGATGCCGATGACGTAGAGGAAGGCCACATTGATCCCGGCAATCTCACCGACCGCGATCAGGCTGAAGTCTCCTGTCATGCGCTCGGTGAGGAATCGATCCCCCGAGATCGCGACCGCCATCGCCGCGACGATGGCACCCGTGCCCAACGTCGCGATGAGCGACTCGAGACGAAGCCAGACCACGGCGATCGCGTTGGCCAGACCGACAACCAGGCCCGACAGCACGGCAACCAGGGCACACAGCGCAGGTGGCAGGCTCGTGTTCGCGAGCATGTATCCCGCCACCACTCCCCCGAGGCTCATCGTCGATCCGATCGAAAGGTCGAACTGGCGAGCTGCGAGCACGACGACCAGGCTGAGCGTGGCCAACGCCGTCACCGAGTACTCATTGATGATCGACGTGACCGTCGCGCTGGACAGCCACAGGTCGGGGATCCAGATGGCGAACAACACCACCATGGCGATCCAGACATAGACGGCCCCGATCGTGCCGAAGCCCAGGAACCGCAACGGATTCTTCCGACCGACGCCGGAGTCCGGAACCGATGCGTCCGCACCGGGCACGGTCGGCATCAGTTCGTCCTGCTCGGAGGGGGGCGAGGCGATGTCACTCATTGCATTGCACCAATCTTGTCCGAAGATGTCGTGGCGGGGCGTGGCTTGCGCGCCATGGCCGCCAACAGTCCCGCCTCGGTGAGGTCCGTTCCGGCCAGCTCCCCGACGGCACTCCCGTCGACCAGCACGACGACGCGGTCGGCGATGGCGACGAGGTCGTCCAGGTCGGATGAACACACGATGGAGGGCGTGCCGAGCGCAGCGAGGTCCCGAATGACCTCGTACAACGCCTGGCGCGCCCCGATGTCCACCCCACTGGTCGGGTCGTCCAGGACGAGGACACGCGGCGAGCGCATCAGGCCGCGCGCCATCGCGACCTTCTGCTTGTTCCCACCACTCAGCAGGCCGTAGGGACGGTCCGGGTCGCGTGGCGCCACGTCCAGACGAGCGACCCATTCTCCTGCCACCCGCCGCTCGGCCGCAGCCGAGATCCAGCCGAACCGGGACACCCGGTCGAGGCAGGCCATGCTCAGGTTCTCACCAACCGTCAGCTCGCGGATCGCTGCTGCCGGATTGTTGTTCGGCAAGACCAGCGCGAGGCCCAACGCCCGGGTGCGCGACAACGATACGCGGCCACTGCTCGTGCAGGCGTTGACCTCCAACGATGCGGTCGCTTCGACGGTGCCGGCCAGTGCGGCAGCCAACTCCTCACGACCAGAACCTGCAATGCCCGCGATGCCGAGAACCTCACCTTCGTGAAGAGTGAGGTCGATGCCGTCCAAGAGCCCACTGGAGAGCCCCGATACGCGGAGCACGACGTCTGCCCCACCCGATGGGCCACGCTGCTGGGCGCGGGTCCTGGCTGCGGCGACCTTGCGTCCCACGATCAGTTCGGCGAGTGCGTCCTCGTCCATGTCGCTCGCGTCGCGGGTGCCCAGGCACTTCCCGTCACGCAGTGCCGTGACCCGGTCAGCGATGCCGAGGACCTCTCCCAGGCGATGGGACACGTACACGATCGCGACTCCTTCACGACGAAGATCGTCGAGGATGTCCATCAGACGCTGCACCTCTGCCGGTGGCAGCGCTGCCGTGGGCTCATCGAGGACCAACACCTTGGGGATCCCGTGAGCCTCATCGAGCGCCCGTGCGATCGCGATCGCACTCCTCTCCACCGCCGAGAGCACGCCGACGGGGACGTCGACGTCGAGGTTCACTCCGACCTTGGCCAGCTGGTCTCGGGCGCGGCAGCGCTGCGCGGACCAGGAGATCCGACCGGCTTTCATCGAATAGCCAGCGGTGAGCCCGATGTTCTCCGCAGCGCTGAGCTCGTCGACCAAGCCCAGGTCCTGATGGACGAAGCGCAGCCCGGCTGCGAGCGAAGCCGCTGGGTTCCCGGTATCCAGGTCGATCCCCTCGACCTGGACACCGGCTCCCGGATCCGGCTCGTGGAAGCCAGCGAGGACCTTGATCAGAGTCGACTTGCCCGACCCGTTCTCACCGACCAGGGCATGGACCTCACCCTCGTGCACGTCGAATGAGACCTGGTCCAGCGCTCGTTGGCCCGGGAACGTCTTGCTGACGTTCCGCAGCCCCAACCGAACCGGTTGCATCCCGCAACTCCTCCTCTGGCGGTTCTCGCGCCTTAGTTGGCCAGGCCCCAGAGAGCCCGGTACTGCTCCTTGAAGTCAGCCACGGTTGGGAAGGTCTCCGTCGACGACGGCAGCGTCTCGCTGGTCACTATCCACGTGGGCCAGGTCGACAGGTCCGTGGAGACCGACGAGTCCTGACCGTTGAACTCACGGATGAAGAAGTCGACCGCGCGCCACATCTGCTCATCACTCGCCGCGGTGAGGACAGCAGTGAGGAAGTCATCCTCAGCCAGGTATCCGTTGGCAGCGGTGTTGTAGGCGCCCAACCCCATGAACTGCACTTGGTCTGGCGTGATACCGGCCGACCGCAGCGCCGCAGGCAACCCCACCATGAAGTCCGAGAGTCCGATCTCGACCCAGTTGACATCGGGATTGCGCCGCAGGTGCGAGGCAATACGGCTCGGGAAGTCCTTGCCGATGGACGTCGAGGGGAGTTCTACGACCTCCACCGTGCAACTGTCACAGTTGGCCTCAACGGTCTTCTTGTAGCTCTCCGCCATCACCTGGAGGCTGGGAATCACTTCGCCGACGGTGAACGCAACTGCGTTCAGGTCTTCCCCCGCACGGGAGAGGGCGTACTTGGCGATGGTCATCCCCGCCGCCTCGTAGGCGTCTCGACCAAGGATGTTGCCGGTGACGCCGTTGCCGGCCGGGTCGGTGACATTGAGGCGCAGGACCGGGATGTCCTTCGCCTTCAACTGCTGCAGCTCCGACTCGAAGTACAGTCGATCGTGCGTGATGCCGATGACCCCGTCCGGGGCGAGGCGCACTGCTTGGGCCCAGGCCGACTTGATCTCTTCCGGGGTGCCTCCGGTGCTGATGATCCTCAGGTTCCAGCCCACTTCGTCGATCGCGGCCTTCAGTGCTTGCGCGAGTGCTTCGCAGGAAGGAAGCGGACACTGCAGGAAGATCAATTCCATGTCCGCGGGAACCGATTCGGCCGGCTCCACCAGCCCGATGCTCGTGGGCCGTTCGAGCAGGGGGGAGATCTCCTCGTACATCGCCCGCCCCAACTCGGTGTCAGACCCCCCGGTTGCTGCCGAGGAATCATCGCCCGGCGCAGAGCAAGCCGTCAGGACCAGTCCGGTCGCCGCGAGCAGCCCCACCACTTTTCGCCATAGTCGCCTCTGCATTGGTTTTCCCTTCACGTGGTATTAAACACCGACCAGTCGGTTTGTAACTGTATGACCTGGACCACATCCCGTCAAGGGATTGGCGTCATTGATCCCGACTATTCGGACGTAATCGCCTCGGAGAGCACCGAAATCGCCGTCATCGCCCGCGGCCACCCCGCATAGAAGGCGAGGTGCACGACCAGTTCGCGAAGCTCTGCCTCAGTGAC
Source organism: Nocardioides sp. AE5 (assembly GCF_031844485.1). Classification (NCBI taxonomy): domain Bacteria; kingdom Bacillati; phylum Actinomycetota; class Actinomycetes; order Propionibacteriales; family Nocardioidaceae; genus Nocardioides; species Nocardioides sp. AE5. The sequence continues at coordinate 119,289 of NZ_JAUZVI010000009.1, read as the reverse complement.
CCCGAGTCGCAGCGCTCGGGACCCATGGAAGCGCAACTGCTCGGCGTGCCCTCCGCAGACCAACGCTGCGACGGTGACGAGCGCACGGTCCCTGGCCGAGAGTTGCTCCCGCTCCCAGACGTCTCCGAAGAGCACGTCGGAAGTGAGCTCCGCCAGTTTCGGGGCGAAGTCACGCACGGGAGCCAGTGCGTCTTCCGTGGAGTCCTCGGCGTCAGTCATGGCAAGAGTTCCAGGACCATGGCATTCGCCATCCCGCCAGCCTCACAGATTGTCTGCAGCCCAAATCGCTCTCCGCGCTCCCTCATCCGGTGCAGCAACGTGGTGGTGAGCCGAGCGCCGGAGCAACCCAACGGATGCCCCAAGGCGATGGCACCGCCATCCGGATTCAGCAGGGCCGGGTCGACGTCCGTCTCGGCCAGCCAGGCCAACGCAACACTTGCGAAGGCCTCGTTGACCTCGAACGTCCCGATGTCGGCGAGGGTGAGTCCTGCCTTCGCCAGCACCTTCTCGGTGGCCGGGATGGGGCCAGTCAGCATCAACACCGGATCGACCCCCACCACTGCGCTGCTGTGGACACGCGCAACGGGCTTGACGCCCAGGGCGACGGCTCGCTCAGGCGTGGTGATCATGACCGCTGAAGCTCCGTCGGAGATCTGTGAGGCATTCGCCGCCGTGACCACACCGTCCTCGTCGAAGACCGCGCGCAGACCAGCGAGAGACTCCAGGGTCCCTCCCTCGCGGATCCCTTCGTCAACGTCAACCATCCCCTGTGGGGTGTTCGTCGGGACGATCTGGGACTCGAACCGTCCCTGGTCACGCGCCGCGGCAGCCCGAGCATGCGATTCGAGGGCAAAGGCGTCCACGTCGGACCGGGAGAATCCCCACTGGCTCGCGATCATCTCGGCTGCAAGGCCCTGCGAGAACTCGATCCCCGGATAGCGATGCGCGAGCAATGGCCCCCTCGCCATACCGTGTCCACTGTTGCGTGTGGATCCCATGGGCACCCGCGACATGGACTCGACCCCGCCGGCCACCACCAGATCGTAGTGCCCGGCCACCACCCCGGCCGCGGCGAAGGCGATCGCCTGTTGCGAGGATCCACAGGCCCGGTCCACGGTCGTCCCGGGCACCGTCTCCGGCCATCCAGCTGCCAAGGCGCTCCAGCGACCGACGTTCGAGGACTGTTCGCCAATCGTGGTCACGCAGCCCCAGACCACGTCGTCCACCACGGCCGGATCGACTCCGGTCCGTGCCACGAGACCGGCGAGCACTTGGGCCCCCAGGTCGACGGGATGCACCTCGGCAAGTGCACCGGCACGCTTGCCGATCGGCGTACGGACGGCATCGATGATCACTGCTTGGGGCACGGACGACCTCCTGGGACAGTCTTGGCTGGAAAACGATCTGGATTCAGGCGAAGCTGCGTCCGCCACAGGAATAGAGGACCTGCCCGGTGACGTAGCGCGCCTCGTGGGAGGCCAACCAGGCCACCGCATTGGCGATGTCCATCGGCTGGCCGGGCTCAGCGAGGGGAATCTGCCGGACGACTCGCTGCGCGACCTCCGACGGCATGGCACGGGTCATCTCGGTCTCCACGAACCCCGGGGCGACAGCGTTCACCCGCAACCGAGGCGCGAGAGCCAAGGCCATGGCACGTGTGACTCCGATGACGCCGCCCTTGGACACGCCGTAGTTGAACTGGCCAACGTTGCCCAGCTGTGCCCGCGAACTGATGTTCACAACAGCTCCGCCGTCCTGGAGCAGTGGAGCCAATTCTCGGGTCAACGCAAGCGGTCCACCAAGGTTGACCCGCAAGACGGCACGAAAATCCGCCTCGGTCATCCTCCGGAGGATCGCGTCACGGGTGATGCCCGCGTTGTTGACCAACACAGCAGGCCCGTGCCCGGACTCGCGCACTGCCGAGACGATGGCAGCCATGCCGTCCGCAGCGGTGATGTCTGCCCTGACCGCAGTGCCCTCCAACTCCCGCGCAGTCTCCTCCACTGCCTCGCTGACATCCACGAGAAGGAGCTGGTGCCCGTCCGTTGCAAGGCGTTCCGCGATCGCACGCCCGATCCCCCGGCCTGCCCCGGTGACAACTGCGATGCTCATGGCAGCAACGCCCCTAGGTGGGTGGCACCCGTCATGATCGTCTGTCCCAGCCCCACGCCAGAACCGGAGGCGAACTCGATCACCTCGGCGATCCGTTGCAACGGTTGGTCGGCATCATGCGCAATCACGGTGGCGAACTGGCCCTTGCGCTGCCCTTCGAAGGCCAGGCATCGACCGCCCGCGACGAGACCAACGGCAACAGCAGAATCGAGCGGGGTGGCCCGCCCCAGGGCTGCAGCGGCGTCGACGACGAAGAACACCGAAGCCCCGGTCAGCGACGCCTCGCGCGCCAAGCGGTACGCCGTGGCAAGCTCGTCCTCCGCCTCACTCCACGTCGCCGCAGGCGCGGGGGCGAAGACCACCCCGTCTGCCACGTCGCCTTCTCCGCCGCCCAGTCCCGCCAAGGCCGCGGCCATGCCGGGGTCCGCCACGGTGATCCTCATCTGCCCAATTCCTCTCCTGACACAGCGGTCGACGAACGTATGCGCGTTCACCAGCGGGAGACCACCAGCTTCTCCTCGGTGTAGAACCGCATCGGCGCATCACCGGTGACGTGGGTCTCGCCATAGAACGACGTGCCGAGGCCGCCCATGACGAAGTTGGCGGGCGGTGCAGGGAAGGTGTTGACCCCGATGTTTCCCGCCCGCGACTGCCGCTCGAACCAGCGTCCGGTGCTGCCGGAGCGCGTGTAGATCGTGGAAGCGTTGCCGAACTCCGTGTCATTGGCCAAGGCGAGCGCCTCGTCGTTCGAGTCGGTGCGGTGGACGGCAATCACCGGTCCGAAGGTTTCCTGACACTCGGCAGGATGCGTGTGACTCAACCCGGTGATCACCGTCGGACCGACGAAATAGCCCCCGGCGGTGGCCGACGGGGTCTGTGGCGCAGCCTGGCGACCGTCCCGGACGATCGTTGCACCGGACTCCTCGGCGGCGTCGATGAAGCCGATGAGCCGGTCACGACTCACTGCACTGATCACCGGCCCCATCGTCGTACCAGCGTCACGCCCAGCCCCCAGGATCACCTTGTCTGAGAGACTCGCGACACGGTCGACCAGTTGCTCGTGGATGTCACCCACGGTGATCACACGGGTGCCTGCTAGGCAACGCTGGCCCGCCATCCCGTACGCCGAGGAAACGATGCCCTCGGCGGCCAGATCGAGATCCGCATCCGCGGCCACCACGATCGGGTTCTTGGCGCCACCGTTCGCCTGGACGCGCTTTCCGAGCTGGGTGGCGCGCTCATGGATGGCCTTGGCCGTCGGGGAAGACGTGATGCACGAGACGGCGGCCACCTGCTCATGACCCACGAGTCGCTTGCTGACCTCCGCATTGCCGTGCACCAGGTTCAGGACCCCAGCAGGCAGCCCGGCGTCGGCAAAGAGTTCGAAGAGGGCCGTGGTCGCCATCGGGTCCTGCTCCGACGGCTTGAGGACGAGCGTGTTGCCCGTGACCAAGGCCCAACTGGCGAACATGCACGGGTTCATCACCGGGAAGTTCAGCGGCGTGATGGCTACGCAGACTCCCAAGGGCTCACGCACGTTGCGCGCCTCGATGGGCCCCGCAACGTGCGCCGACTGGGAATGCACCAACATCGGGGCGGCCAGCGCGGTCTCGATGTACTCACCGGCCCGCATCACCTCGCCTCGGGCCTCGTCCAAGGTCTTGCCCTGATCAAGGCTGATGGTCCGTGCGAGCTGCTCGCCACCCGCAACCAGGTTGTCACGCATGCGGTGCACGATCTGCACCCGACGCGCCATGGAGAGCTCGCTCCACTCCTCGAATGCCCCCGCTGCGGCATCGACGGCAGCATCCACCTCTGTGTCGGTCGCGGAGACGACCTCCGCAACGCGCTGTCCGGTGGCAGGGTCGAACACGTCGATCGCGTCGGTGCCGGACCCGGCCACGAATTCACCGTTGATCCAGTGCCGCGGTTCCTTGATGTCTTGGGCGTCAGTCATCGCCCATCACTTCCTTTCGGGTGAAACTTGGTTGGGTCGAGTCACTGTCAGATGCTGGGGCTGGTCACCACTCTTGCGTCATAAGTGACGCCGAGGTCGCCCCCGACGTCGTGCGCCTTCAACGCCGGCAACACTTCCCGGGCCAACAGGTCGAAGTTCTTGTCCGCCACCGGCTCGGGCATGCCCCCGTACGCCGGCACCAGCAGGATTCCACCCGCGTCGAGGCGGTTGACATAGGAGAGGAGCTGTTCGGTCACCTGGTCCGGAGTCCCCCAGACCTGCAGGTCCGCGAGGAAGCTCGCGAAGCCGTCGACCCCGTGCTTCGCGATGTTGCTGGCCAGTTTGGCGTAGTACTCATATCCGTTGATCTTTGCGAACCCCACGTTGTCGAACTCGTAGTGCTCGACGGTCGACAGTGCATACCGCTGCAGGTACTTCTCACGCATCTCCCGCGCGCCCCCCTCGGTCTCGGACACCGCAGTAAAGACACAGATGATCGGCTTGGGCGGCTCCTGGCCGTTGATCTGCTTGTAGTGCTGACGATATGTCGCGATCTCGGCCTCCACCGTTTCCCACGGTTTCTGCGCGATGACCATCAGGCCGACACCCAGGCGCGCCATGATGTCCATCGACTCCGGTGAGACTGCAGAGGCAAATGTGCGACCACGGAAGGTGGCATACGGATCGGGACGGACCGCCACCCTAGGCTGCTTGAGCAGTTGTCCGTCGTACTCCATGTACCCGTTCTCGAGCGCCCCGAGAATCGCCTCCGAGTACTCGATGAAGCGCTGTCGGGACTCTCCCATCTCGACGCGGAAGCCCTCGAATTCCACGCGGCCGAGACCGCGACCGATCCCCAGGATCGCCCGCCCTCCCGACAGGTGGTCGAGGAGCGAGAACGACTCTGCCGTTCGGATCGGGTCCTGCCACGGCAGCACCGTCACCATCGTGCCCAGTCGGAGCCGTTCCGTCTGGGCCGCGACCCACGACAGGAGCTGGGGGACGTTGGGGGTCAACTCATAGTCGGTGAAGTGGTGTTCCGGGACCCAGAGCGAGTCGAACCCGACTTCTTCAGCACGTCGCGCGTAGCGGAGCTCGCTGCTGATCACCTCACGATCGCTGCGTGTGCGATCGAGATTCTGGAACGTAAGCGTCATACCTGTGTGCATGGAATCCCAACCAGTCGTTCTCGATGGTGACCGGTTCATTCCGACCGGTCGGTTTGTAAAGGACATATTAGTGCGCCTCGAACGCGAAGATCAAGGCAAATCGGCCGCCGATCTCAATCGGCGCCCGATGAGTCAGCCGCGCTCGGGTCGCACTGCGATCACGTCGATCTGCACATTGAGGTCAGCGGCCAGGCCGACGACGAAGGTGCACCGAGCCGGGTACGGGCCATCGCCGAAGGCCTCTTTGTAGGCGGGTATGAAGTCGAACCGGTGCTCGTCGTGGGCCAAGTAGCAGGTGGTCTTGACGATGTCGCGCCGGGTCAGGCCAGCCTCGCCGAGCACGTGATCGATGTTCTCGAATGCAATGCGCACCTCGTCCGCGACGGTCACGGCATCGGCACGCTTCCGCAACGTCTCAGGGTCCATCGCAAGTCCGGCGGTGAAGACCAAGGAGTCGGTGGCGGTTCCGGACGAGAGCCCAGCGCCACTGTAGTCACCAACTGCTGCGGGGTTCAGGTATTGCGTCATCTGTCTGCCTCGATTCTCTGTCGTGATTCAGGTTCAGGGGGTGGTGATCAGATCGAATGGGCGGTTGTAGAGGATGTCTTCCACCACGCTCCGGGGGATTGGCAACGGCATCTCCAAGTCCGCGATCGCCAAGAAGTCGTCCGCCGCATCGCGCGGATTGAACGACGGGAAGTCCGATCCGAAGACCAAGCGGTCTGTCACGTGGCCTTCGATCGCCAGGCGCAGCCCGTTGTACATCTGCCAGGTCTTGATCGGCAGGGTGGAGACATCGGCGTACACGTTGCCGTTCTTCATCATCAGCTCGACCGTCTCGTTCATCCACGGCTTGCCGAAATGCGCCAGGAGCATCTTCGTGTCCCGGAACTCACGAGCAACCTTGTCCAGCAAGGCGGGGTAGGCGTATTCCAGGTAGCCGTCGGGCGAGAACACGCTGGCCTGGTGGAACATCATGAAGATGCCGCTGTCCGCGGCTGCGCGGTAGACCTCATAGGCCTCATCGCAGTGGGGATGGAATCCTTGGTAGGGCGGTGACAGCTTGACCCCGTGCAGGCCCCATTCCCGTACGGCCTGACGCAAGGCATCCGCGGCGCCCGGCTGGGTGGGGTCGACACTCCCCACCGCGATCGCCCGGCCCTTGTTCTCCGCCAGGTAGCCGCCGAGGTAGTCATTCGGTACGAACATGCCCATGTTGGCGATTTGGAGACCGATGAGGGCGAACTGCTCCACCCCGGCGGCCTCCATGACACGCGCATGCTCAGTCAGATCAGCTTCCCCGAAGGCGGCGCGCCCGACCAATTCTGTGCCGCGGTCGGTCCATACCGGACCGCAGTGCTCCGGCCGGAACACGTGCGTGTGCCAGTCGACAAATCGTCGGTGCGCCATGGGTCACTCCGCCTTGGGACGGACGGCGATGGCATCCAACTCCACGCGACAGCCTCCCGCGATCCCGACGGCATACGTGACTCGGGCGGGATAAGGGCCGTCACCCATGAAATCCTTGTACGCCGTCCAGAACTCTTGGCGGTGGGCATTGTCACTGAGATAGCAGGTCATTTTGACGATGTCCTTGATCGTGCATCCTGCCGCCTCAAGGATTGCCTGGACCTCCTCTAGACACATCCGGGTCTCGGTCGCCACGCTGTCGGCGTCCGCTCGGCGCGTGATCGTGTCGAAGTCCAGCGCCATCCCACCGGCGAAGACGAAGTCCTTGGTCGCGACGCCGGGGTTCATCCCGAACTCTGGATAGGGGAGGTTCCACGGGTTGAGGTACTCAGTCATGCTTGCGCTCCATCCTGCCGATGGGGCCGGGAGGCCCGGCCCCATCGGTCATTCATCAGTGGATCTTGCTCTTGGGAAGCTTCTCGCCGGCGGCCCGGACCTCCGGCATCACGTGCTCGGCAAAGAGCCGGATGGCGTTCGAGACCGCCTCGTTGCTCTCGATGCCTGGGAAACCGAACTGAAGCAGCCAGTTCTGGATCTGGTGGGTGTCGGTCATCTCGAGCATCTTGTTCTTCACGGTCTCCGGGGAGCCGATCAACAGGTGATTGCGCTCGTAGAGGAACTCGAAGGCCTCCTCGTCGCTGAAGCCCTCCCATTCGATCCCCTCGGGGGACTCTCCCTCGTCGAGCCAGACCGAGATATGGCGAACAGCGCAGATGAAGCGGAAGAAGTCCGCGATCGCGGACGTCGACACTCGACGCGCCTCCTCATCGGTGTCCGCCAGGAAGGCCAGCCGCAGAACCGAGGTGTTCACCCCGAGTGGCAACTTCACGCCGTGCGCCGCCTCGTAGTCTTCCTGGTAGGCCAGGTTCAACCCGTCCAGGACCTTGCCGGTCGGGTACCACGTGATTGCCCCGATGCCCTTGCGCGCCGCGTCGCGGAAGCCGCGCTCCGACTCGGTCACGGCGAACAAGGGCGGGTAGGGGTCTTGGAAGCACTTCGGGTACATGCTGAAGGCAACGAGGTTCCCCTCCTCGTCGAGCCACCCCTCCGGCTCGGGGGCACCGGGGGCATGGATGTACTTCGTGCCCGGCGTCGGAAGGGTGTACCGCTTTCCGTCGTAGCTGAAGGCATCCTCGGTCCACAGCTTCTGCACGATGTCGTACTTCTCGTCGAAGATCTCGATGCTGCTGTCGGCGCCACTCCACCGATCGGCCTCGGGGTTGAGGTTCATCACCTCGATCGGGAGGATGCCCCGGCCGAAGGCGATGTCGAGACGTCCGTCGGAGAAGTGGTCCAGCATGGCCAGGTCCTCGGCGACGCGGATCGGGTGCCACAGGGTGATCGACACCGCAGCCATCCCGAAACGGATGTTCTTCGTCCGGGCCGCGAGGTCGGCCGCCAACATGATCGGGTTCGGGCTCGCGTCGGTGCCGTCGGTGTCGAAGTGGTGCTCGCCCAACCAGATTCGGTCGAAACCGAGGTCGTCAGCGAGTTGGGCGTGATGTCTGGTGGCTTGCAACACCTCATTCCACGACATCTCTCCCGTCCGATTCGTCAATGCGTACAGCAGATCGATCTTCATCGCGCTAACTCTCCAAAGTCAGTGTGAGTAACCAGTTCTTCCAAACGAACCAGTCGGTATCTTGACGTGTTATGGATCACTCGTCAACCACGTCTTTTCGACATTCCAACTCTTACATTGAACATTTGGGCCCGTGATCGCCGTCACCGCCCAAGGGTCATGATGGCACGTTGCCATGTGAGTCCCACCACAGTAACATACCGACTCGTCGGTTTGTATACCTAAGGAGATGATTGTTGTGCCGGATACGGGCGATGGACGCTGGTTCCGCGAGGTGCTCGGGCAGTATCCAACGGGTGTCTGCGTGGTCACAGCAACCCAGCAGGAAGGACCGCCGGCCGGATTCGTGGTGGGCTCGTTCACGAGCGTCTCGCTGGCCCCCCCTTTGGTGGCCTTCTTCCCGGACAAGTCCTCGACGAGTTGGCCGAAGATCCAGGCTGCCGAGCATTTCTGCGTGAACATCCTCAGTGCCGACCAAGAGCACCTGTGTAGGCAATTCGCGTCGAAGGCCGAGGACAAGTTCGTCGGAGTGGGGACGCGCCCGGCCTCGAGTGGTGCCCCGATCATCAGCGACGTCGTCGCGTGGATCGACTGCGACCTGGAGTCGGTTACCGAGGCCGGCGACCACTACATCGTCCTCGGCCGGGTGCGTGAACTCGGGATCGAGACGGCCTCCCTACCGCTGCTATTCTTCCAAGGGGGCTACGGGCGCTTCGCGCCCCTCTCGCTCGCCGCCCCGAGCGATCGGGGAAGCCTCACCGAGGAACTACGTGAGCTCGACATCGTCCGCGGCGAAATGGAGTCCCTCGCCTGCGACCTCTCATCGAGGTGTGTGGCCACCGTGGTGGACGACGACGAACTCGTTGTGCTGGCCAATGCGGTCAGCCCCGCCGCTGGGGACCGCGCCACCCTGGTGGGCGTCCGCCTTCCATTCGCTCCACAGAATGGTTCCGCTTTCGCGGCCTGGTTCGACGACGAACGCCAGCAACGACTCTTGGAGCAGTTGCCGGCAGGCGAGGCCCGTGAGCGGGAGCGGCAACAGATCGCGACCGTCCGTGAACGCGGATATTCGGTCGGTCTGATCAACGATGCACAGCGGGAGTTCGCCACTGCGCTCCACCAACTGGAACAGGACCCGACTTCCCATGGACCGAAGAGCCTGCGCAGTTTGGTAGAGCAACTCGAATATGACCCGATCGAACTCTCCGGGGAAGCGAAGAAGGACGTCCGCGTCATCGCCGCTCCGGTCTTCCGCAAGGGCGGCGAGGTGGCCCTGGCCTTCACGATCTACGGGTTCCCCAAACCGGACGGAGCCGTGGACCAATACGTCGACAGACTTCTGGAAGCAACCACTCGGGCTTCCCGACTGCTCGGTCACGAGACCTGAGCCAACCCGACGAGCGACGGGCCCGTGAACGAAGGTCACGGGCCCGTCGCTCTTCGAGTCCTATGAACGAGCCACCGTTGATCGGCCCGCCCTACGGATCCCCTCGAGGACTTCCGGCCGTTGGGCGCTCGCGGCCTGTGCCCAGGATTCAAGGACGACGGTGGTCTCGTAATCCCCCTTGCCGGCCGTGACGACGGTGCGCTTGATGTCGGCCGCGAGCCTCGCGTCGAGGGAGGCGACATGCTCCCCGAGGGCAGTGGCAGATGCGAGGGCATCATCGGCGTACTCATCCGCCAGCCCGGCACGCAAGGCATCCTCGCCACACAACGTCGCACCGAGAAGCAGTGTGCGCAGCGCCCGGCCGGGACCCATGCGCTCGGTCATGAAGTGAGTGCAACCCCCACCGGGGTGGAGGCCGATCCTGCTGAAGGTAGCGCCGAAACGCGCATCCTTGCCCGCCACCACGATGTCGCAGGCCAGGGCCAGGTTGAGGCCGGCGCCGATCGCGTGGCCGTTGACCGCGGCGATCGTGGGGCAGGCGAGTTCCCTCAACCACAGAAAACTCTCGTAGTAACTGAGTTGCCGCTCCCTCAACTCGGCCACCGAGGCATCCTCGCCGTCGAAAAGTGCTAGCAGGTCAGCGCCCGCACAGAAGGCCGCCCCGGCGCCCGTCACCACCAGACAGCGCACATCGGCAGAGGAGCGCAGGAACCCCGCGGCCTCCAGCAACTCCTCCCGCATCCGCGGACCGATCGCGTTCCGCTTCTCGGGGTCGTCCAATGTCAGCCGCCACAGACCACCGGGATCGCGGTCAAGGTGCACCTTGCGCTTCTCGCTCATCAAACTTCCTCTCGCTCGCGTCTGCACCCATCCCCGCCGCCGACCAGCGGTCGACGCGCAAGGAACACCCTCGCGCGTGCGAGGTGGTGCTGGTGCGGAGCGTAGGGAGGGAGCACTCGCCTGTCAATCCAACTGGTCGGTAGGTTCAGGAGTTCGGCCACCGACCCGCGCCGTCGGCCCGTGGCTGAAGTAGCCCGCGAATCATGGCTGTGGAGCAGGTCGAAGAACGACGCGGCGTTGACCCGCGTCGCCCGCTACCAAGGAGTCACGCCAGATAGACCATGCCCGGAATCACCCGTCCGGCACAGGCGCAGCAGCGTTGCCGTCATCGAAGACGGCGTCCGCGCTCGGAGCCTCGCACCAGACAGCCATCAGACGTTGTCGCTGAGGTCGCGCATCCGGCTCAAGCCGCCATCCACAGCGGCTCCCAGATGTGACCGTCCGGGTCGAGGAACCACCCGCCGTACATCGGTCCGTCCTCGGTGCGCGTCTGGTCGGCGGTGCCGCCGGCCGCGACCGCCGCCTCGCAGAGCCGGTCCACCTCCTCCCGGCTGCCGACACCCAGGGCCAGCATCACCTCAGTGCCGGTGTGCGGCGTCGTGTCGTGGAAACTGTGGAAGAACTTCTCGGCCAGGAGCATCACGCTGGCGGAGTCGTTGATCACCAGGCAGGCGGCATCCGGACTGCTGAACTCCTCGTTGAAGCCGAACCCGAGCTGGGTCCAGAACTCCTTGGCTCGCTCGACGTCCTTGACCGGCAAGTTCGGGAAGATCATGGTCTGCACTGTGCTGCTCCTTCGTCAGGGGTTGTGTATCTGGACCGACCTGACCCGACCGGCGAATTCATCGCCTCCCACCTCGGACGGTGCCGAGGGGTCATCGGGCACTGTGCTATTTGTCCGATCGGGCCAACTCGTCGGTTACTCGGTCCGATCGGACCGAGCCCCCCAGTGCTGGTCGAACACCGCCGCGCCCACCGCCCACCGCCCATCGCCGGTCACCGATGAGTTTCGCGGTGGCGTCGGGTCCACCTGACAAGGCAGACTCGACCCCGGATCCCTTGGAGGCAGACGTGAGCACGAGCCAGGCGATGACAGATGAGACCGTCGGGGGCGACTTCCAGGAGGTCGCCAATGGCTTCCGGCGCGAACTGATCGCGCACTGCTATCGGATGACCGGATCGATGCACGACGCCGAGGACCTGGTCCAGGAGACCTATCTGCGAGCGTGGCGGGCCTACCACAACTTCGAGGGACGCTCCTCGGTGCGCACCTGGCTCTATCGGATCGCCACCAACGTCTGCCTGACCAACCTCGAGGGCAAGGACCGCCGCCCGTTGCCGACCGGGCTGGGGACCACCGACGCCGATCCAGGCGCCGAGTTGATCGCCGATCACGAGATCCCGTGGCTGGAGCCGATCCCGGACGCTGCCCTGGTGGTCGAGGAGCGCGACACGATCCGACTCGCGTTCATCGCCGCGCTCCAGCACCTGCCTGCCCGACAACGCGCCGTCCTCATCCTGCGCGACGTACTCCGCTGGTCGGCCAAGGAGGTCGCGGCCGCTCTGGAGACCACGCCGGCCGCGGTCAACTCCGCACTCCAACGGGCCCATGCGCAGATGGCAGAAGCCGGCCTGACCAGGGAGTCCACGCCCGACCGGCTCACCGTGGAGCAGCAGGCGATGCTGGACTCCTACGTGGACGCGTTCTGGCGCAAGGACATCGACGCCATCGTGGGCATGCTGAAGCGCGATGCGGTCTGGGAGATGCCGCCGTTCACCGGTTGGTACGTCGGCAACACCACCATCGGCCGGCTGATCGACACCCAGTGCCCCGGCGGCACCCACGACATGCCCATGCTCTCCACCGTCGCGAACGGCCAGCCCGCCTATGGCCTCTACATGGCCCAGCCGGATGGGACCTTCACCCCGTTCCAGTTGCAGGTGCTCACCTTGGCCGGCACCGAGGTGGCCAAGGTTGCGGCGTTCTTCGGCGAGGGCATGTTCGAGCGGTTCGGGCTGCCCACGGTGCTCACTGCGGACGACCTCCCCGAGCGGTTCACCACGGGAGGCTGATCCGCGATGTTCTCCACCGCACCGGTGGAGCTCCTCGAGCGCGCCATCGGCTACACCCGCGGCACCCTGGCCGCGGTCCACGACGACCTGTTGTCCCGGCGTACGCCGTGTGCCGAATGGGACCTGGCCGCATTGCTGGCGCACATGGGTGACGGACTGGCTGCCTTCACCGAGGCGAGCAGCGGTGTCGTCGCACTGGCACCGGATCCGCGGCCGGCGACCACCGTCGAGCAGCTCCGCACCCGGGCCTGCGCACTGCTCGCCGCGTGGAGCGCACCCGCCGCGCCCTCGGCGTACGTCGGCGGGGCCCGGCTCGATGTCGACGTCCTGCTCCCGGTCGCCGCGCTGGAAGTGGCGGTGCACGGCTGGGACGTCGGGCAGGCCACCGGCGCCGCTACGCCGATCCCGGCAGCACTGGCGGCCGACCTGCTGCCGGTGGCGCACCGGGCGGTCACCGCGCAGGACCGCGGCACCCGGTTCGCCGACCCGGTGCCGGTGGCCGGAGCGGGCGCGACGAACGAACTGCTGGCCCTGGTCGGGCGACGCGCGGCGTCTGGGAGGATGCCTGCGAACCCCTGACCAGGAGTGGATGCATGAGGGAGACCGACGCCCCCGACCGGCCGGAGCAACTGCCTGCCTGGGCCAACCCGAACACCCACGCCGGCGGCCCTCATTTCGGGGAGATGATCGACCAGGTACGCCGGGTGATGGATGCGGCGCGCGTCATCGATCCCGATGACGCGCTGGCCAGCGGTCTGATTGCCGACCTGGCGGCGATCGCGACCCGGATGGAGGCCGCGGCCGCCACGCCGAGCATGGCGCCGGGTGACTCGCGGATCGACCTGCCGGGACGCGGGAACGTGGCCCTGCCGCCGTTCACGATGGTGTCCGACGGCCCGGACGGTGTGGTTGCCGAGACCGTCTTCCGCACCTTCCACCTCGGCGAGGGCGCCGCGCACGGCGGCTACGTATCGCTCTTCTTCGACGAACTGGCCGGGTACGCCGCCATGCATGCCATCAGCGACGGCATGCCACGCACTGCCTTCCTCAAGGTCGACTACCGGTCGCTGACCCCGGTCGGGCGCACTCTGACCGGCAAGGTCTGGGTCGAGGGCACCGAGGGTCGCAAGCTCTTCCTGCGCGGCTCCCTGCACGACGGCGAGAGGCTCTGCGCCGAGATGGAGGCGCTCTTCCTCACGGTGCCGATGCCCCGGCTCTGAGCACCGCTCAGTCGAGCGGGTGCGCCACCTCGTCGGCGGGCAGCCTGGCCCAGACGATCGCGATCACGGCGATCACCATCGGCAGCGTCCCGGCGAGGAGGAACGTCTCCTGCATCCCGATCAGTTCCGAGACCGGGCCGGCCAGCGCCATCGAGACCGGCATCAGCGAGATCGAGACGAAGAAGTCCAGCGACGAGACCCGGCCCAGCATGTGCGACGGGACCCGCCGTTGCAGCAGCGTCCCCCAGATGACCATCGGACCGGAGAACATCGCCCCCAGCACGAGCGCGAGCGGGACGATGATCCAGACCGAGTCGGCGATGCCGATGAAGGCCAGCGGCAGGCAGCCCAGCCCCCAACTCAGGTTCATCACGGTCAGGTAGCGCCGTGGCATCGGGAACGAGGCGATCGCCATCGAGGCCACCGCTCCACCGATTCCGAACGCGGCCAGCACCAGGGCGTGGTCGCCGGCGTCACCACCGAGGTGGTCCTTGATGTGGAAGGGGACCAGCACCTCGATCGGTCCCATGATGAACAGCGTCATCAGGCTCGCGAAGAGCAGGGTGGCCAGCAGCCACGGCGTACGGACCATGTAGCCGAAGCCCTCACGGATGTCGACCAGGGCGGAGCGGACCGGGTGCGACGACACCTGGGCGGCCAGGTCACGGCGTACCGGCGTCAACGGCACCGGGAAGAGCGCCGCCAGGGCCCCGAAGGCGGCCGCTGCGGCGACCAGCATGCCCCACCCCGACGATGCCGCGCCGACCAGGAAGCCGGCGAAGGCGGGGCCGAGCGCCTGGCCGATGGTGGGGCGGACCATCCCTTCGAAGCCGTTGACGGCGAGCAGGTCCTGCTCGGGCACCAGCGCAGGCAGCCAGGCGGAGTACGCCGGGTAGTAGAACGAGGTCGCGCACCCGTAGACCAGGGCGAGACCGACCAGGAACGGGATCGAGGCGAGGTCCGTCAGCGAGAGGATCGCGGCGATCACCATGCAACTGGCCTGGACGGTCGCGACCGCGATCAGGATCAGCTTCTGCGGGATCCGGTCGGCCACCGCCCCGGCGAAGAGGACCGGGATCACCATGCCGATGGCGTTGGCGGCCGAGACCAGGGAGAGGTCGCCGGTGCTGCCGTCGAGGCGGATCACCTCCCAGACCAGGGCGACCACCCAGATCCCCCAGGCGAAGACGGTCAGCACCAGGGCCACCGCGAGCTTGCGATAGGCAGGGGTGTGGAACGGGGTCAGCGCGCGAGGGAGCTTGCGGCGTACGTCGGCAACTTCTGCCTCGGCGACCTGCTCCGGTTCGAGCGGTTCCTCGAACTCGGGATGGTGATGGGTCATGGCCTGCCCATCCTGCCAGCCGCGGCTCACCCAGCCAGATCGACGACCACGATCGCGTAGTTGTCCGGCGCCCCGGCATCGAGCACGGCCGCCTCCACTGCTGCGACCACCGCATCGGGATCACGGTCCTCGGCCACCACGAGGTCCGTGAATCGGGCCGCCTCGAGAACGCCGTGGACGCCCTTGCTGGTCAGCACGAACCGGTCACCGGGCTGGGTGCTGATCACCTGGATGTCCGGCTCCGCATCCCACGAGTGGGTCCTGGGCGAGAAGATCGGCTACTGCGACGAGTGGTCCCTCTCCGACGTTGAAGCCTTCATCCCCGAACCGACGCTGCTGGAATACGAGACCGGCCGCGCGCAGTGCGTCTTCGACTCCAAGGCACACGTGAGCAGCGGCTCGGGATCTGCCACCGTGGAACTCAGGGTCTGGGTGCACGCGGGGCCGGACAACTACGAGCGCCTGGCCGCCAGCGGCAAGGTCACCGACCGGTTCGCCGGCCCGGAGGGCGACGCGATCCAGGCGGACGGCGTCTACATGCTGATGGCCGCAGGCAACACCTTCTATGTCTCCTCGACCCGGGGCGATGACTGGGACGATGCCCGCGAGGCCACGGCGCGCGAGATCGTGCTCAAGCACGCCAAGCGTTATCTGGAGCTCGTCTGAGCACGGAGTTCTTCCGGGCGGGAACAGGCCGGACCTGCAGGTGGTTGAAGAATCAACTGTCCTCTTCCGAAAGGCTCCCCCATGACCATCGCCATTACCGGTGCCACTGGCGCACTCGGCTCCCTCGTCGTCGACGCCCTGCTCCGCACCGAAGCACCCGAGACCCTCGTCGCTGTCGTCCGTGACGAAGCGAAGGCCGCTCCGCTTGCTGAGCGCGGCGTCCAGGTCCGCGTCGCCGACTACACCGACCCGGCTGCGCTGCGTACGGCGTTCACCGGCGTCGACAAGGTGCTCCTGGTCTCCAGCCCCGAGGTCGGCCAGCGCTTCCCCCAGCACAAGAACGTGATCGAGGCCGCCCAGGCTGCCGGTGTCGCCCACCTCGTCTACACCTCGCTGACCAAGGCGACCACCAGCGCGCACGCACTCGCTCCCGAGCACAAGGCCACCGAGGAACTGCTCGCGACCTCTGACCTGGCCACGACCGTGCTGCGCAACAACTGGTACCACGAGAACTACGCAGCGAACGTCGACCAGGCCCGCGAGACCGGCGCCCTGGTGGCCGCCGCAGGCACCGGCAAGGTGGCCGGCGCTGCCCGTCGCGACTACGCCGACGCCGCCGCCGTGGTGCTGACCACTGCCGGGCACGAGGGCAAGGTCTATGAACTGACCGGCGACACCGCCTATGACTACGACGCACTGGCCGCTGCGCTCGGCGAGGTCGCCGGGCGCGAGGTCCGCTACCAGCCGGCCACCGTCGACGAGGTTCGTGCCGGCCTGGTCGGCGCTGGACTCGACGAGGGAACGGCCGGCTTCGTCGCCACCCTCGACGCCAACATCGCCGAGGGCATGCTGGCCGAGGTCGACCCGACCCTGGTCCAGTTGATCGGCCGCCCAACCACGCCGCTGGTCGAGGCACTGAAGGGCTGAGGCCCGGTCTCCGGGCGTGCCATACTCGCGGCGTGCCCGGAGACCGCCCCGCCAGGACCAGCGCAGACGAACTGCTCGCCTTCGAGGACGCCACCCGTGACCTGGTCGGGATCGCCCTGCGCAGTGTCGCGGACCTGGAACTCTCCCTGCCGCAGTTCCGATTGCTCCTGGTGCTCCACGAACAGGGACCTTCCCCCTCCACGCAGGTCGCCCGGGCCCTGGGCGTGGTCGGCTCGACGGTCACCCGCCTCGCCGACAGGCTGGACGCATCGGGCCACCTGAGCCGGGGCACGGACCCGGGCAACCGGAGCGTGGTGACCCTGGCCCTGACCGAGGAGGGCCGGTCCCTGGTCCGCCAGGTGACCAATCAGCGGCGTCGCGACCTGCGTCGCGCACTGGACCAGCTCTCCCCCGCCGAGCGAGCCGCCTGCGCCGCGGCCCTGGTGAGCCTGCACGGGGTGCTCGACACCACGGCGTACGACGATCCGGGGAACCCACTCCCCCTGTGACCCACGCTGTTGCACAGGGCATGTCTTGCATCATGCAAGGCTTCGTCGGAAGATGGGGCCATGACCTCCAGCAACACTGCCGCCGTTGACCCGACCACCATCGAAGGACCCCAGAAGCTCGGCCCGCTGACCCCACTGGTCGGCGAGTGGGAGGGCGACGTGGGCGTCGACCTCTCGTATCACAACCAGGACGACGTCACCCGCCACACGTCGTACTTCGAAAAGGCTGTCTTCAAGCCGATCCCGATCCAGGAGAACGGGCAGCAGACCCTGTGGGGGCTCAACTACTCGATGACCGCCTGGCGCCACGGCGAGGAGGCGATGGACCCGTTCCATGACGAGATCGGCTTCCTGCTGTGGGACAAGGAGAACGGCCAGGTGATCCGCAACGTGGTCTTCGGCCGCGGCATCGCGATCCTGGCCGGCAGCGACGCCGGACCCCGCGACAAGGTGCTCCACTTCAACGCCAAGCCCGGCGACCCCTGCTACGGCATCCTGCAGAACCGTTATCTGCTGCAGCGCGCGGAGATCAAGGACTTCGTCAGCCACTTCACCTTCAACGAGGACGGCACGCTGACCTACTTCTCCGACCTGGTCCTCAAGCTGGCCGCCACCGGTGGCGAGATGCACCACACCGACGAGAACACGCTGCACCGGGTGCGCCGCTTCCACCCCGGCTCCGAATTCGCCTGAGACCGACAACGGGTGGATTCTCAGTCACCTGGTGACTGGGAATCCACCCGTTGATGCGCGGTACTCGCGCTCAGGCGGTCAGCCAAGCGCGGTGAGCGTCGCCCCATGACCGTGCGTCCACCCCACCGGTCGCCCGTCGATGGCCAGCAGGAACGACGGATCGGCAGGGACCGGGAGACCATCTGCGACCTCCGGCACCACATGGGGCGCTTCGTTGCTCACCCAGTGGCATCGACCCGCGGCAACGAGTTCGGTCATCAGGCGATGGAACTCGACGCGCCTCGGTGGCTGCAGATAGGCGATCACAGCGGAGTGGAAGACGATGGGGGTCAACCCATTCGGGAGTTCCTCCAGCATGCCCGGGAGTTCCTCGATCAGGTCACCGGCGCGCAGATGGGGCGGCTCTGCGGCCGCGATCCGGATCGCGGTGCGGAGTCCTTCCCTGCGTTCCTCCTGCTCAGGCCAGACCAGGTTCTCCAGCCAGGCCATCGCGTCCGCGTCAGTGACGTCGAGCGGGTTCAGGTCGATGCCACCGCGCCAGCCGATCTCAGGCACTGCGGATGGCACCGGCATCCGTCCACGGACGTCGCATGACAGCTCGGGCCCCTTTCCTGCCCGGCGCGCGGATCCGTCGGCGGCGCGCCACAGATAGGAGTAGCGGTCAGGAAAGAGATTCAGTCCAGCCGAGGCACCGACCTCGAGCAGGGCCACCGGGCCAGGCGTGATCGCGGCGAACGCCGGGACCAACGTCGCGAGCCGTCGTACCTCGTTGGTCTGTGTGGACCGGCGCAGGATGGTGGACCGCACCAACGCCCAGTCCGAGACGAGCAGCGAGCGGAGCCCGGCGTAGGGCCCCGGAGCTTGCGCACCGTGCCACCGCGCGGCGGCGAAGACCAGGTTCGGCTGCTGCTTGACCGCGGGGAGCGTCGCGATCAACGAGCGGACCTCCGGGTCCTCCGCGACTGCCTTCGCCCACGCCTCGAAGCACCGAGAATCGCGAGCCTCGGACGCGAAGCCGAGGTAGGAGTCGACGACGTCCCGGAAAGGCTCCATCTATCCCTCGCGCCACTTCCGCTCGAACGGCAGCCGCCAGGCGTGCGGTGCGATCAACTGGTGGATCTGGTTGGGCCCCCAGGAGCCCGGCTCATAGGGCCGCACCGGCGGCATGTCCTGGAGCAGCGGCTCGGAGATCTCCCACAGCCGCTCGACGCCCTCGGCGCGAGTGAAGAGCGTGTGGTTGCCCTTCACCGCCTCGAGGATCAGCCGCTCGTAGGCCTCGAGGATGGACCCGGCCCACCCGGTGTCCTCCATGTTGAACTGCATGGAGACCTTGTTCAGCGCGAAGCCCGGCCCGGGCCGCTTGCCATAGAAGGAGAGCGACATCCGCGACTGGTCGGCCAGGTCGAAGGTCAGGTGGTCGGGGCCGTGGTCGCCGATCCCCGATGCGTCGGGGAACATCGACTTCGGTGGCTCCTTGAAGGCGATCGAGATGATCCGGGTGCCCTCGGCCAGCTTCTTTCCGGTGCGCAGGTAGAACGGCACGTCGGCCCAGCGCCAGTTGTCGATGTAGCACTTGAGCGCGATGAACGTCTCGGTGTCGGAGTCGGGGTCGACGCCCTCCTCGTCGCGGTAGCCCTCGTATTGTCCGCGGACCACGTCGGCCGGGTCCAGTGGAAGCATCGAGCGGAAGACCTTGTGCTTCTCCTCCGAGATCGAGATCGGGTCCAGTGCGACCGGCGGCTCCATGGCGAGGAACGCGAGCACCTGGAAGAGGTGGGTGACCACCATGTCCCGATAGGCGCCGGTGTGCTCGTAGAACCCGGAGCGTCCCTCCAGGCCGAGCGTCTCGGGGACGTCGATCTGGACGTGGTCGATGTTGTTGCGGTGCCAGATCGGCTCGAAGAGCCCGTTCGCGAAGCGCAGCGCGAGGATGTTCAGCGCTGCCTCCTTGCCGAGGAAGTGGTCGATGCGGAAGATCTGCTCCTCGGTGAACACCTCGTGGATCGCCGCGTTGAGTTCGCGGGCGGAGGCCAGGTCGGTGCCGAACGGCTTCTCCATCACGATCCGGCTCTGGGCAGCCAGGCCGGTCGCAGCCAGGGTCTGGACCACCTCGAGTGCGGCCTTCGGCGGCACCGAGAGGTAGTGCAGCCGGGCCTGCGGTTCGGTGCAGTCGGCCTCGGCCTCGGCGATCGCGGCGAGCAGGTTGTCGTCGCCGTCGTTGGCCCAGAAGAGCCGCTTGGCGAACTCGTGGAACTGCTCCTTGTCCTCCTCGTCGTCCCCGAACTCCTCGATCGCGGCCTGGGCCAGGTCGATGAAGGAGTCTCGGGTGTGCTGGTCCAGGGAGGTGCCCACCACACGCATCTCCGGCAGCAGGCCCGAGCGCCACAGGTGGATCATCCCGGGCAGCAACTTGCGGCGGGCCAGGTCGCCGGTGGCCCCGAAGAGCACGATCGTGGTCGGTGGCCCGGGCGTGCCCTGCGGGTGCTCACCCATGGGCCGCGATCCCGACGTACGTCGTGTCCAGGTATTCCTCGATCCCCTCGAAGCCGCCCTCGCGCCCGAATCCGCTGGCCTTCACGCCGCCGAACGGCGCGGCCGGGTTCGAGACCAGGCCGGTGTTGACCCCGACCATCCCGAACGCGAGCGACTCGACCAGGCGCAGCGTGCGGTCCAGGTCGGCGGTGTAGAGGTAGGAGGCGAGGCCGTATTCGGTGTCGTTGGCCATCGCCACCGCCTCCTCCTCGGTCTCGAAGGTGGTCACCGCGGCGACCGGCCCGAAGATCTCCTCGCGGGTAATCCGGGCATCCGCCGGTACGCCGGCCAGCACCGTTGGCTGGTAGAAGTTGCCGTCCGGCTCCTCACCGCCGGTGACGACGGTGGCGCCCCTGGCGACCGCATCGGTGACCAGTTCGTGGACGCCGGCGACCGCGTCGGCGTCGATCAGCGGACCCACGTCCACTCCCTCGTCGAGGCCGCGGCCCAGGGTCAGGTCGGCCATCCGGCCGGCCAGCGCCTCGGTGAACTCGCGGGCCACGCCGGCCTGGACCAGGAACCGGTTGGCCGAGGTGCAGGCCTCGCCCATGTTGCGCATCTTGGCCACCATCGCGCCGTCCACGGCGGCATCGATGTCGGCGTCGTCGAAGACCAGGAACGGCGCGTTGCCGCCGAGTTCCATCGAGACGCGTTGCAGGTTCTGTGCGGACTGGGCGACCAGGCCCTTGCCGACGCCGGTGGATCCGGTGAAGGAGATCTTCCGCAGTCGCGGGTCGCCCATCAGGGCTGCGGTGACCTCGCGCGAGCTGCGGGAGGTGAGCACCTGGAGCACGCCATCGGGCAGTCCCGCCTCGGCGAGGACCTCGGCCAGCAGGATCGTGGTCAACGGGGTGGCGGAGGCGGGCTTGATGATCATCGTGCAGCCAGCAGCGATCGCCGGGCCGATCTTGCGGGTGCCCATCGCCAGCGGGAAGTTCCACGGGGTGACGAAGAGGCACGGACCGACCGGCTTCTTCACCGTGAGCAACCGGGAGCCACCACCGGGAGCGGCGAGCCAGCTGCCGCGGATCCGGACCGCCTCCTCGCTGAACCAGCGCAAGAACTCGGCGCCGTAGGTCACCTCGCCCCGCGCCTCGGCGAACGGCTTGCCCATCTCGCGAGAGATGGTGCGCGCGAACTCGTCGGCCCGTTCGGTGACCATCTCGAAGGCGCGGCGCAGGATCTCCCCGCGCTCCCGCGGCGGGGTGGCGGCCCATCCGACCTGGGCGGCGACGGCACGGTCGAGGGCCGCGTGGGCATCCTCCACGCTGGCGTCGGGGACGGAGCCGATGACGGAGCCGTCAGCGGGGTCGAGGACGTCGAAAGTGCTCATGGATTCACCGTACGCCGCGGACCTCACCCGCCGAGTGCCCGGATCAGCGCGGCGGTCCCGGCGGCCGCGAGCACCACGACGACAAAGGGCGCCCGCCGCCACGCGAGTACGCCGCCCACGGCGACGCCGGCGGGTCGGGCCGGATCGCTCAGTTCCTGTCCGTCGAAGAGTGCGCTGGTGGCGAGCAGCGCGACCAGCAGCACGGTCGCGGCCAGGGACATCAGTGCCATCAACCGTGCCGGGACCTGGAGGCGACTGTGCAGCAGCGGACCGGTGGCGCGGATGGCGAAGGTGGCGGCGCCGAGCAGCAGGGCACCGACGACCAGGGACGTCGTACTCATGGCGGCTCCGCGCGCCACGGGCGGGCAGCGACCAGGGCAAGCAGCGCACAGAGCACCGCAGTGCCGGCCGGCAGGAACGGAGTGAGCGCCAATGCGATCGCGGCACCGAGCACGGCGATCCCCAACGTGGACGCCTCCCGCAGCGCCGGCATCACCAGGGCGAGCAGCACGGCCGGG
The DNA here is from genome assembly GCF_031844485.1 of Nocardioides sp. AE5. Classification (NCBI taxonomy): domain Bacteria; kingdom Bacillati; phylum Actinomycetota; class Actinomycetes; order Propionibacteriales; family Nocardioidaceae; genus Nocardioides; species Nocardioides sp. AE5. The sequence goes on along the minus strand of NZ_JAUZVI010000009.1, from coordinate 96,959 downwards.
AAGGCGGCGTCGAGGCCGAAGACCTCGGTGTCGGTGATCGCTTGTCCGAGGAGTGCGCCGAGCAGCGAGCCGAGGTTCCAGAAGAAGAGCAGCAGGAAGCCGCAGGTGAAGAAGACCTTGCGGCGTACCTCCGCCTCCTTCTGGGCCAGGCTGAACGCGACGACCTCGTCGATCATCAGATAACTGCCGAGCAGGGGGCGTTCGCGCACCGTGTCGGCCAGCGCGAAGCCGAACGGCAGGTGGCGCAGGTTGACCAGGATGCCGGCCAGGACGGCGGCGACGACGCCCCCGCCGGTGGCGATGATGCCGGTGAAGAGGAACTGGCTGGCGCCGGCCAGGACCACTACCGACATCACGTTGGGCAGCCAGACCGGCAGGCCCTCGCCGACGGTGATGGCGCCGTACGAGATGCCGACCAGGCAGATCGCCAGGTTGACCAGGACGATGTCGCGCAACAGTGCCGGGCCGAGGTCGTCGCGCCATTGCCTCAGGAAGGTCAGGGGACGGACGGCCATGCGGTCATTGTGGCGGAATGGGTCCGGCCCGGCATCACGTGGATGCCGGGCCGTGGAATCTGGTTGCCGCGAGGTCGGTGGGCCTCAGGCGGCGTGGGGCTTCGCGGGAGCGGCGCCGGGGACGACCCAGCGTGCCTCCATCCGCGTGCGGCCTCGGCCGTCACGCACCTCGACCCACGTCATGGCGGGACGTTCATTTGCCATGTGGTTGCGCATACGACACCTCCTGTTCACTTTCTGTTCACCTTGAGTATCGCACACAACCCCACCATTGCGCGCCCTTTCCGCGCGGAAATGCCCTGCCTCCCCCACTTCCGCCTCGATTCGGGCGGAAATTGGGGGAGGTTTCCTCCACCTGGGCGGCAAAGGTGAACAGAAGGTGAATCAGTTGCCGGTCAACAGCGGGCTGACCAGCGGAGCCAGTCCGGACGAGTGACCCGCCGTGTTCGGGTGGTAGGACTCGCTGATCGGGCTGGAGAGTCCATTGATCCACTCCGGACTGTCGCACACGGCGTGGCCGGTGAACCGCGAGGTCGGGTTGGCGAAGGTGAAGCCCTTGGCCGCAGCCTGCGCCTGGATCCGGCTGTTGAGCAGGTCCGCGGTCTGGTTGAGGCGAGCCTGCTCGTCGGGTGAGAACCACGTCAGGGCGTTGCAGTCCTCGCCCATGAAGACGCGCGGATAGCCGATCACGACGACCTTGGCATTGGGCGCCTTGGACCTGATCGAGGCATAGAGCGTGGAGAGCCGACCGGGCAGCGTGTTGTTGATGTAGCCCTGGGCGGTGTTGATCGCGCCGTTGCAGTTGCTCATCCATCCCGGCATGGCGCAAGTGGTGAGCACGTCGGCGAAGCCTGCGTCGTTGCCGCCGACCGAGAGGGTCACATAGCGCGTGCTCGCGTTGAGGGCGGCGAGTTGATCGCCGGTGACGGTGGAGGCGGTCGCCCCCGAGCAGGCCTGGAAGTTGAGCGTGTAGCCGCGCTGTGCGGCGATCAGCTTGGGATAGGCGCTGTTCGAGCGCTGGCACGAGGTGCCGTCGTTGATGTAGCTGCGGGTGCCGGTGCCAGAGGCGTAGGAGTCGCCGAGTGCGACGTACGACGGGCCGGCGGCGTGGGCGGGAACGACGGCCAGGACGGCCGTGAGCATGGTGACGATGGCAGCGAGCGAGGCGGCTGCGAGCGCAGCCCCCGAGATCTTCCACTTCATGCTGACTCCTAGAGGGAGGGATGAGTGACCCGAGAAAGGTCCCTGTGTGTCCTGCATCACACTAGGCTCGCCGGTGGGGTTCCGCCAGTGTCACTGGGAAGATGGGGACGTGACCGGCACGCTGCTCTATGACCGCGACTGCGGGTTCTGCCAGCAGAGCCTGCGGCTGCTGTTGCGCCTCGGCGCCCGCTGCGAGCACCAGACCATCCAGTCCGCCGACCTGAGCGCCTGGGGCATCTCCACCACCGAGGCACTGGAAGCCGCGTGGTACGTCGAGGAGCAGCGCCTCTTCCGGGGCCACGAGGCGGTGGCGAAGGGGCTGCGCTCCTCCCGCTGGCTGCCGGTGCGCCTGGTCGGTCGCGTGATCGGCGCTCGCGCGCTGCGGCCGGTGATGGCGCGCGCCTATGCCTGGGTGGCGCGGAACCGACACCGGCTGCCGGGGGCCACCTGCCAGCTGTGAGACTGGGGACCGGTCAGGCCGCTTGGTAGTGGACGATCGTCTCGTCGGCGCGGCCGGTCAGCAGCTTCGCGACCAAGGCATCGAGTTGACGCATCACAGCCGGCGTCATATAGGTCTCGCCGCACCCATCACATTCATGCATCGGAACATCGCGGATGACCACCAACTTTCCGTCCCGATCCACCGTGTGCGGCCGGAAGATCGGAGCCGTTCGACCACCGCAGCTCACGCAGAAACAACTTGATCGCTCAGTCACGTCACTTCCTCCTCTCACGGAACCCCGGCCTCCACTCCTCGAGCGTCGGGACATAGATGGTGCGATACACCACCAGTCTACGGTCGTGATGAACGATGTAAACAAGATGAAGCGGGCGACTCCAGTCGAGCAGCAGCCTGATTTCCTTGACCATCAGGTCGTTGAACACGTGCTCCTCAATCACTTCGCCCGTGGCGAGCATCCCCTCGATCTCGGTCCAGGTGACATCAATGGCTGCGCACTTCTCGTAGACGTGCACACGAGCCAGATGCTCATACCCGTCGTACATGCGCCACCTCTCCGTTGGCACGTAGGTATAGCAACCAACGGCCACTCGCCGCGTGCTTCATCCACAGGCCCCGATACATTCATGGATCGTAAGCACCGTCACCAAGGCCCTCGGCTCAGCCCAGACTGAACCGAACGGGGCTGAATCAGCCACGACCGAGGAGCACCCATGACCCCGTCCGATTTCAAGCCCGATGTGATCGTCGTCGGCGCCGGCCTGGCAGGCCTGGTCGCCACCCATGAGCTGGTCAAGGCCGGCCGCAAGGTGCTCGTCGTCGAGCAGGAGAACCGCAACAACCTCGGCGGGCAGGCATTCTGGTCGCTGGGAGGCCTCTTCTTCGTCGACTCCCCCGAGCAGCGGCGGATGGGGATCAAGGACAACGTCGAACTCGCCCACCAGGACTGGGCCGGCTCGGCTGGCTTCGACCGCCCCGACGACCAGGACCTGTGGGGCCAGAAGTGGGCCCGGGCGTACGTCGAGTGGGCAGCCGGCGGCAAGCGCGACTACGTGCGCTCGCTGGGCCTGAAGTTCCTCCCCTTCGTCGGCTGGGCCGAGCGCGGCTCCGGCTCAGCGACCGGGCACGGCAACTCGGTGCCGCGCTTCCACCTCTCCTGGGGCACCGGTCCGGCGGTGGTGGAGATCTTCGCCAACCCGGTGCTGGCCGGGGAGAAGTCCGGACTGGTGCAGTTCGCCTTCCGCCACCAGGTCGACGAACTCGTCCTGGACGGCGGCCGCGTGGTCGGCGTACGGGGGTCACTGCTGGAGCCCAGCAACGCCGAGCGTGGCGTGAAGTCATCGCGCGAGGTGGTCGGCGACTTCGAGCACCGTGCGGCCGCGGTCGTGGTCACCTCCGGCGGGATCGGCCACAACTTCGACCTGATGCGCGCCAACTGGCCCGTCGACCGGCTCGGCCCGGTGCCCAAGCATCTGATCGCCGGCGTCCCGGCCCACGTGGACGGGCGGATGCTGGCGATCTCCGAGGCCGCCGGCGCCAACCTGGTCAACTCCGACCGGATGTGGGCCTACACCGAAGGCATCCACAACTGGGACCCGGTCTGGCCCGACCACGCGATCCGGATCATCCCCGGGCCCTCGTCGATGTGGTTCGACGCACTGGGCAACCGCCTGCCGGCACCCAACTTCCCCGGGTTCGACTCGATCGGCACGATGAAGGCGATCCTGGCCACCGGGCACGACTATTCGTGGTTCATCCTCACCCAGAAGATCATCGAGAAGGAGTTCGCGCTCTCCGGGTCCGAGCAGAACCCCGACATCACCAACCGCGACCTGAAGTTCATGCTGCAATCGCGGCTGGCGAAGGGGGCGCCAGGGCCGGTGGAGAAGTTCAAGGAGCACGGCGAGGACTTCGTGGTCGCCTCCACCATTGGTGAACTGGTGGACGGGATGAACAAGCTCGGCCGCGATGGCGCGGTGCTCGACGCGGCGCACGTCGAGGCGCAGATCAAGGCCCGCGACAACGAGCTGGTCAACTCGTTCTCCAAGGACCTGCAACTGATGGCGATCAACAACGCCCGCCTCTCGCGCACCGACAAGCTGATCCGGGTCGCCTCGCCGCACCGGTTCCTGGACACTCAGAACGGGCCACTGATCGCGGTCCGGCTCAACATCCTCTCCCGCAAGACGCTGGGCGGGATCCAGACCAACCTGGACTCTGCTGTGATCGGCGCGGACGGTTCCCCGATCCCCGGGCTGTACGCCGCGGGCGAGGTGGCCGGCTTCGGGGGTGGCGGCGTCCACGGCTACAACGCCCTGGAAGGGACCTTCCTGGGAGGGTGCATCTTCTCCGGCCGCGCGGCCGGCCTGGCCCTGGCCAGGGACCTGTGACCACCCGGACAGCGCTGGTCACCGGCGCCACCTCAGGCATCGGGGCCGCGGTCGCCGTCGCGTTGCGGGACGCGGGATTCCGGGTGATCGGCACCTCGCGCAACCCCGCCACCGCACCCGCGGTCGACGGCATCGAGTTGCTGGAGCTGGACCTGGAGTCCCGTGCCTCGATCACCGCCTGCGCCGCTGCCGCACTCGAACTGGCCGGGCACGTCGACGTACTGGTCAACAACGCCGGCGAGTCCCAGTCCGGCCCACTGGAGGAGCTGCCCCTGGACGCGCTGGACCGGCTCTTCCAGCTCAACGTGCTCGGCCCGGTGCAGCTCACCCAGTTGTTGCTGCCGGGGATGCGCGCGGCCGGGTATGGACGGGTGGTGATGGTCGGTTCGATGCTGGCCAGCTTCCCGTTGCCCTACCGCTCGTCGTACGCCGCGTCGAAGGCCGCGATCAAGGCGTTCGCCACCGCAGCGCGCAAGGAGCTCACGCCGTACGGCGTCTGGTTGACCACCGTGGAGCCCGGCTCGATCAACACCGGCATCTCGACCAGGCGCACCAAGTACGTCGCCGATGATTCGCCGTACAAAGGCGAGTGCGACACCGTGATCGCGCGGCTGGATGCGCTGGAGGCCGAGGGAACCTCCGCCGAGGAGGTGGCCGCGACCGTGCTGGCCGCCGTGCAGGCTGAGCGACCGGCCTCGTTGTATGCCCGTGGGTCGAATGCGCCCCTGGTCTTCGCTTTGCGCCGGATCGCGTCGCGTGGCCTGGTGGAGGCGATCACGGCGCGGAAGTTCGGCGTACGTCACTGACGGGTGTGGAACCGGCGCGCCGGGGAAGCCTTGTTGCCAACCACGGCACTGCACCCAGGAGACCCCATGCGCCGCCTCGCGTCCCTCGCCACCGCCCTCACGATTGCCTTGACCCTGGCCGCCTGCGGCTCGGAGGACGACGACGAGCCCGCCGGCCAGTCGACGCCGGTTACCAGTGAGAGCCCGCGGTCGCAGAAGTCGGCGACGCCCGAGCCAAGCGGCGAGCTCCCGTCGTACGACGAGGTCAAGGCAATCTGGCTGGAGCACACCAGCGAGGGGGACCGGACCTCATGCGAGACCAACGAGACCGAGGACCGGAGCATCCGGGGCGCCGCGGACGGTGAGTACCTGCGCTTCCTCTGCGCCAGCCTGCCGCGCTTCGATTACGTGATCGGCGCCGACAACTACGCCGCCAACTTCACCTCGGCCAGCCGCGACCTCGCCGGGCGCGCGGTCTTCCACATCCCCGGCGAGGCCTACGTCGCCCCGGCCGGTGCCAACACCGAGTTGGCCGTGGCGATCCAGACAGCCTGTGGCTGCGGAGAGGTGCTCGGCCCGGCGTAAGGGCGCGACGTCACGGGTGGCGACGGAGCAGTCCTGGAGACAACCCGTGCACCAAGCGCCGGGCGCAGAGGCTCAGAAACAACGTTCGTGTCGAGGATGATCACTCGAACCCGATCGGCTCTCGCGGCGTACGGCCGCGTTCGATGTCGATGTCGACACCGCCCGCCTCTGCCCCGAGGTTGGCCAGCAGCGAACCCAGGCGAATGCGCTCGCTCGGAAGGGACGCCTCGTCCAGGCCATCTCGCACGGGTCACCGCCTCCTCACAGCGTTCCTTCAACGAACAATATCGCTCGGACTTGTGCGGTGCTGTTGACGAATCAGCGCGTCACAGCACTACTCAAGCGACCAGGACCCCGCGTTACAAGGGCAAGGGGGCGGAGGTCAGGGGTGCTTCTTGTGGCGCGGCTTCTTCTCGTACTTCTTGCGCGGGGCGCCCTTGTCGAAGCCACCCTTGCGGTCGTCGTAGCTCCGCTTCGGGCGGCCACCGGCGACCTCGCCGTCAGCCTTGCTCAGGTCGATCAGCTTGCCGGAGATCCGGGTCGAGCGGAGCGCGTCCCACGCGTCGCCGGGCAGGTTGACCGGGAGTTCGACGATGGAGTGATCCCCGCGGATGTCGATCTTGCCGAAGTCACCGCGGCCCAGGCCGCCCTCGTTGGCCAGCGCGCCGACGATCTGGCGCGGCTCGACCTTGTGCCGCTTGCCGACCTCGATCCGGTAGGTCGCCATCGGCACGTCGTTGCGGCCCCGGTGCCCGCGCTCTGGGCGTGGGCCACGGTCGCTGCGGGCGCCACGGTCCGGACGGTCGCTGCGCGGACCGCGCTCCTTGAACTCGCGGGCCGGCCGCTCCGGCTCGGGCTCGAGCAGCATCGGGGTGTCCCCCTGGAGTACGACGGCCAGCGCCGCCGCCACGTCGGCCTCGGGCACGTCGTACTCACGGACGTAGTGGTTGACCACGTCGCGGAAGAACTCGACCCTGTCGGAGTTGAGCGCCGCGGTGATCGCGTCGTCGAAGCGGGAGAGGCGGGTGGTGTTGATGTCCTCCACGCTCGGCATCTGCATCTGGGTCAGCGTCTGCCGCGTCGCCTTCTCGATCGCCTTGAGCAGGTAACGCTCGCGCGGGGTGATGAACGAGATCGCGTCACCGGAGCGCCCGGCCCGGCCGGTGCGCCCGATCCGGTGCACATAGGACTCGGTGTCGGTGGGGATGTCGAAGTTGACCACGTGGCTGATCCGCTCCACGTCCAGACCGCGGGCCGCGACGTCGGTGGCGACCAGGATGTCGAGCTTGCCGTCCTTGAGCTGGTTGATGGTCCGCTCGCGCTGGTTCTGGGCGACGTCGCCGTTGATCGCGGTGGCGGAGAAGCCACGGGCGCGCAGCTTCTCGGCGAGCTCCTCGGTGGCGGACTTGGTCCGGGCGAAGATGATCATCGCCTCGAAGTTCTCCACCTCGAGGATCCGGGTCAGCGCGTCCACCTTCTGCGGCCAGGAGACGATCATGTAGCGCTGGGCGATGTTGGTGGCCGTGGTGGTCTTGTTCTTGACCGTGATCTCGACCGGGTCGGTGAGGTGCTTCTTGGAGATCCGCCGGATCTGCGCCGGCATCGTGGCGGAGAAGAGGGCCACGTGCTTGGACTCGGGGGTGTCGGCCAGGATCGTCTCGACGTCCTCGGCGAAGCCCATCTTGAGCATCTCGTCGGCCTCGTCGAGGACCAGGAAGCGGAGCTCGGAGAGGTCCAGGGTGCCCTTCTCCAGGTGGTCCATGATCCGTCCGGGCGTGCCGACCACGACGTGGACGCCGCGGCGCAGCGCGGACAGCTGTACGCCGTACCCCTGGCCGCCATAGACGGGCAGCACGTGGACGCCCTTCATGAAGGCGGCATAGCTCTCGAACGCCTCGGAGACCTGGAGCGCCAGCTCGCGGGTCGGGGCGAGCACCAGGGCCTGCGGCGTCTTCTGCTTCAGGTCGAGCTGGGAGAGGATCGGCAGCGCGAAGGCGGCCGTCTTGCCGGTGCCGGTCTGGGCCAGGCCCACGACGTGGCGGCCCTCCAGCAGCGGCGGGATGGTCTGGGCCTGGATCGGCGAAGGAGTCTCGTAGCCGATCTTGCGGAGCGCCTTGAGCACCCTGTCGTCCAGCCCGAGATCATCGAAGGTCAACTCGACGGCGGCGGGGGCATCGACTTCGGGGTCACTCATGGGGACCACGTTAGTGCCCGGCGCGTCGCATCCTTCCATTTCCGGCGCTGCCGATCCGCTCACACACGATCTCGGCCAGCACGTCGGGCACCTCGTCGGGGACCCAGTGGCTGACGCCTTCCAGGACCTGCAGTTCGAAGGGGGCGTCGACGTACCGCTCGCTCAGCTCGGGAGCACGCCGCCCGAGGGCGGCGTCGCGATCGCTCCAGACCATGGTGGTCGGCACCTCGACCCGCCCCTTGAGCACCCGCGGGTGGGAGAGCGGCAGGGCGCGATACCAGCCCAGGCCGCCGCGCAGCGCGCCGTACTCGACGATGTCGCCGTGGAAGGTGGCCACCATCTCCGGGGTCATCCCCATCCCGCGCAGCGCCTGCCCGGCGCGGCCGGGATCGCTGAGCACCCGCTCGGGCAACCCGGGCACCTGGAAGGCCCCGATGTACCAGCTCATCAACGCCTGCCGGCCCAGCATCGACTTCAGGAACGCACGCGGGTGGCCGACCGAGACCGCGGTCAGGCTGGCCACCAGGTCGGTGCGCCCAGCCACCACCCAGGCCACGACGGCGCCCCAGTCGTGGCCCACCACGTGCACCTTGTCGCGCTCGGGGTGACCGGGCTCGCGGACCTGCTCGATCAGGGCGGTGATGTCGGAGGCCAGGTTCTCCAGCCGGTACGCCGCACGTCGGCGCGGGCGGGCGGCTGGCGAGTAGCCGCGCTGGTCAGGCGCCAGGGTGCGGATCCCCTGGCCGTGCAGGATCCGGGCCACCTGGTTCCACGACGCGCCGCGCTGCGGAAAGCCGTGCAGCAGGATCGCGATCGGGCCATCGATCGGTCCCTCGTCGATCACGTCGAAGGTGAGTCCGGCGTTGCTGAAGCTGCGCACCCTGGGCGAGGTCATGGGTCGAGTATGCCGCTTCGAGGTCCCGGATCCCGGGGCGACCCAGATCACAGGCGCAGGACTCGACAAGCCCTCCCCAATCACCTCTAAGGTAAGCCTTACCTATCTCGGGAAGGAGTCGCGGTGACCCCTCCATCCGCGCACCATCTGTTCCACCCCGCCCACGGCGAAGCCTGGGCGACCACGCTACGCAGCGGCATCGACCACCTCAGCCAGGCCCTCGAGCGGGTCACCGGTCCCTCGACCGGAACCCCGCCGGAACTGGCCGCCAAGCTGGTCGCCGACGTCGACCTCGACGCCCCGCTCGGTGAGACCGGGGCCGCCCTCGAAGAACTCTCCCGCCTCTACCTCGACGACGCGATCTGGTTCCACGAGCCCGGCTATGCCGCCCACCTCAACTGCCCGGTGGTGATCCCGGCGCTGCTGGCCGAACTCTTCATCTCCTCGGTCAACTCGTCCCTGGACACCTTCGACCAGAGCGTCGGCGGCACCTTCATCGAACGCCACCTGATCGACTGGACCGCCGAGCGGATCGGCTTCACCCCGGGCGGACCGAGCGGCGCCGACGGCATCTTCACCAGCGGCGGCACCCAGTCCAACCTGCAGGCGCTGCACCTGGCCCGGGGCCGGTTCGCCCGGGTGCCCGCGGAGCGGCTCCGGATCCTCGCCTCGGCCGACGGCCACTTCAGCGTCCAGAAGGCAGCCCGGATGCTCGGCCTCGACGACGAGGCGGTGATCTGCGTCCCCGTCGACGACCGGCACCGGATGGACCCCGCCGCCCTCGACGCGGCGCTCACCCGGAGCGTCGCCGACGGCCTGGTGCCGATGGCCGTGGTCGCCACCGCCGGCACCACCGACTTCGGCGCGGTCGACCCACTCCCCCGGATCGCCGAGCTCTGCCGCGACGTCCGCACCGGCGTCACGCCGACCTGGCTCCATGTGGACGCGGCGTACGGCGGGGGATTGCTCGCCTCGACCCGCCGCCGGCACCTGCTGGACGGCATCGAACGGGCCGACTCGGTGACCGTGGACTACCACAAGACCTGGTTCCAGCCGGTCTCCGCCAGCGCCGTCATCGTCCGCGACACCAGCACCCTGCGCCACGTCACCTGGCATGCGGACTACCTCAACCCCAAGGACGCCGAGCACCCCAACCAGGTCGACAAGTCGCTGCAGACCACGCGCCGCTTCGATGCGCTGAAGCTGTGGCTCAGCCTGCGGATCATGGGCCCCGACCTGATCGGCGACTACTTCGACACGGTGATCGACCTGGCCAGCGACGTCCACCGCGCACTGGTGCAGTGCCCCGACATCGAGGTCGCCGCCGAGCCGTCGCTGAGCACGATCGTCTTCCGCTACCGCTCGCCGGGCCTCTGCATCGACGAGACCAGCCGGCTCAACACCCGGATCCGCTCGGCGCTCTATGCCGGTGGCCGGTCGATGGTGGCCGCCACCCGGATCAACGGCGAGGCCTGGCTCAAGTTCACGCTGCTCAACCCGATGGCCACCGCCGCCGACATCCTCGCCATCGTCGACGAGGTCCGCACCACCGGTGGGCGCCTGCTGATGGGCGAAGGGGCCGCCTGATGACTGCCTCCGACACTGCCGTGCACGACTTCGTCGCGATCGGCCTCGGCCCCTTCAACCTCGGCCTGGCCGCCCTCTCCGACCCGGTCGAGGACCTGGACGGGATCTTCCTCGAGGCGCGGCCGTCGTTCGCCTGGCATCCCGGCATGCTGCTGGAGGACGCCACGCTCCAGGTGCCGTTCCTGGCCGACCTGGTCACGATGGCCGACCCGACCTCCCGCTTCTCCTTCCTCAACCACCTCAAGGAGACCGGGCGCCTCTATCCGTTCTACATCCGCGAATCCTTCTATCCGCTGCGCGGCGAATTCAGCAACTACTGCGGATGGGTCGCCGACCGACTCGCCTCGGTCCACTTCGACTCCCCGGTGCAACGGGTCGAGCACGACGGCACGGCGTACGTCGTCTCCACCGGCAACAGGGAGGTGCACCGCGGGCGACGCCTGGTGCTCGGCACCGGCACCCAGCCGTGGGTGCCCGAGGTGGCGCGCGGCGTGCTCGGCGAGCGGGCCTGCCACTCGGGCGACTACCTGGCCCGCAAGGCCACGCTGCAGCAGCAGGAGTCGATCACCATCGTCGGCAGTGGGCAGAGTGCCGCCGAGATCTACCTCGACCTGCTCGGCGGGATCGACGACCACGGCTATGCGCTCAACTGGGTGACCCGCTCGCCGCGGTTCTTCCCGATGGAATACACCAAGCTCACCCTGGAGATGACCTCCCCGGAATACACCGCCCATTTCCAGTCGCTGCCCGCGGACGTCCGGGAGCGGCTGCTGCGCGAGCAACGCGGCCTCTACAAGGGGATCAGCTCGGACTTGATCGACCGGATCCACGACGAGCTCTACCGCCGCGAGACCCTCGGCGGCACCACGACCACCCTGGTCACCAACACCGCCGTGACCGGTGCGAGCACCTCCGGCGACGGCGTACGACTGGACCTGCACCACGTCGAGGCCGACGAGGCGTTCGCACTGGAGACCGGGGCGGTCGTCTTCGCCACCGGCTACGGGCGCGAGGTGCCCGCCTTCCTGGCCCCGATCCGCGACCGGATCAACTGGGACGACCGCGGCCGCTTCCTGGCCTCGCCGACCTATGCGATCGACTCGGCGGTGACCGGCGGCAACGAGATCTTCGTGCAGAACGCCGAGGAGCACACCCACGGCTTCGTCGCCCCCGACCTGGGCATGGGCGCCTACCGCAACTCGGTGATCATCGCCGCGATGACCGGCCGCGAGGTCTACCCGATCGAGAAGCGGATCGCCTTCCAGGAGTTCGGCGTCCCCGACCACCTGCGCACCCGGGGCGAGGTGGGCCGATGAGGATCACCCTGGAGCCGCTCGACGTCGAGCGCGACGCCGGCCTGCTGCACACCTGGGTCACCCACCCCCGCTCGGTCTTCTGGATGATGGGCGGGGCCACCGCGGCCGAGGTCGCCGCGGAGTACGCCGCGATCGCAGCCAACCCGCACCACGACGCGTGGCTGGGCCGCGTGGACGGCGAGGCCGCCTTCCTGGCCGAGACCTACGACCCGCACCACGGCCCGCTGGCCGGGCTGCCGGAACTGCGCGCGGGCGACCTCGGCATGCATGTCCTGGTCGCGCCGACCTCGCAGCCGGTCACCGGGTTCACCACCGCCGTCTTCACCGCGGTGATGGAGCACTGCTTCGCCGACCCCGGCGTGGACCGGGTGGTGGTGGAGCCCGACGTACGGAACGAGAAGATCGCCGCGCTCAACGCCGCCGCCGGATTCGTCGTCGAGCGGGAGATCGACCTGCCCGGCAAGGCCGCCGCGCTCTCCACCTGCACCCGCCAGGCGTTCGCGGCCTCGCGGCTCGGGGCATCCCGGTCCGGCATCGACCCGACCGACCACGCCCACCTCAACCCGGAGAACCTCGAACGCGCCCAGGCCGCGCTGGTCGCCAAGGCGATCGCGGAGTTCAGCCACGAGCGGTTGCTGGTGCCCCGGGCGCACGAAGGCGGCTGGGAGGTGAGGAGCCCGGACGGCCGCGCCCGCTACACGTTCACCGCGCGCCGCTTCGCCCTGGAGCACTGGGTGATCGACCGCGCCAGCCTGCACCGCACCGTCGACGGTGAGCCGCGACCGGTGGACGTGCAGCAGTTCGTGGTCGAGTTCGCCAGCGTCCTGGGCATCCCGGACGCGATGCTGCCGACGTACCTCGAGGAACTGGCCAGCACCCTGGCCTCGGCAACCTGGAAGCTCACCCACGCCACGGCCACCGCCGAGGAACTCGTCCACGCGGACTACCAGGCGATCGAGGCGGCGATGACCGAGGGACACCCCTCCTTCGTGGCCAACAACGGCCGGATCGGGTACGGCGCCGACGACTACGCGGCGTACGCACCGGAGACCGGCAACGACGTCCGCCTGGTCTGGGTCGCGGTACGCCGCACCCTGGCCACCCTGTCGCTCGGGGCCGGCCTGGACGAGGAGACCCTGTGGTCGCGCGAACTCGGCGAGCCGGTGCAGGCCCGCTTCGCCGCCACGCTGGCCGGGCACGGGCTGGACCCGGACGACTACCTGTTCCTGCCGCTGCACCCGTGGCAGTGGCGCAACCGGGTGGCGATCACCTTCGCCCCCGACGTGGCGCGGCGCGACATCGTGCTGCTCGGCGAGGGCGACGACGACCACCGTGCGCAGCAGTCGATCCGCACCTTCTTCAACCGTTCCCGGCCCGGGCGCAGCTATGTGAAGACGGCGCTGGCGATCCAGAACATGGGGTTCCTGCGCGGCCTCTCCCCGGCGTACATGGGCGCCACCCCGGCGATCAACGACTGGGTGCACGGCGTCGTCGACACCGACCCGGAGCTGCGCGCGTGCGGCTTCACGGTGCTGCGCGAGTGGGCCGCGATCGGCTACACCGGCGACGCGTTCCACGGGCTCGGGTTCACCTCGCCGTACCAGAAGATGATCGCCGCGCTGTGGCGGGAGAGCCCGTACGCCGCCGCCCCGGCCGGCGCCAGCCTCGCACCGGGCGAGCGGCCCGCCACGATGGCCGCGCTGCTGCACCGCGACGCCAAGGGCGCCTCCCTGGCCACGGCACTGATCACCGCCTCCTCGTTGACCCCGACGGCGTGGGTGCGGGCCTGGCTGCGCGCCTACCTGCGGCCCCTGGTGCACTGCCTGCTGGCCCACGACCTGGTCTTCATGCCGCACGGGGAGAACCTGGTCATGGTGCTGCGTGACCACGTCCCGGTCCGGATGCTGATGAAGGACATCGGTGAGGAGGTCGCCGTCTTCGGTGACCGGCCGCTGCCCGACGCGGTGGAGCGGATCCGGGCGGACGTGCCGGTCGAGGACCGGTCGCTGGCGATCCATACCGACGTCTTCGACGGGTTCTTCCGCCACCTGGCCGCGATCCTCGACGACGACGGCGTGCTGGGCCAGGACGCGTTCTGGACGCTGGTGCGCGAGACGATCACCGGGCACCTGGCCGACCACCCGGAACTGGCCGACGCGGCCGCGGCGCACGACCTGCTCCGTGCCGAGTTCGAGCACTCCTGCCTGAACCGCCTGCAGTTGCGCAACACCCTGCAGATGGTGGACCTGGCCGACCAGGCGTCGTCCCTGATCCATGTCGGCACCCTGGCCAACCCCGCCGCTCCCCCGGTTGGGCCACACTGACCCGATGGCCTCACGGACCCACCACGACCAGCACGGCATCCCGCGGATCACTGCGGACTCGGTGCCCGAACTTGCCTTCGCCCAGGGCGTCGAACAGGTCACCAGCCGGGCCGCACAACTCGAGACCGAGCGCCTGCGCAGCCAGGGACGGATCTCCGAGCGCCTGGGCCGGGCCGGGCTGGAGTGGGACCGGTTCGCCCGGCGCAGCCGGATCGACGCGATCGCCGAGCGGGCCCATGACCGGCTCGACGCCGAGACCCGGGAGTTCCTGGTCGCGTTCACCGACGGGATCAACACCACCTTCGGCGAGCGGCGCTGGATGCCGTGGACACCGTGCGGGGCCTTCCTGGTGCAGCAACTCCTCTTCGGGTCGTTCCCGCACAAGTTGTGGCGCCAGCGGGTCCATGACGTGCTCGGTCCGGCAGGGATGCGCGCCCTCTCCGTGTCCCCGCCGGCAGTCGGTGGCAGCAACGCCTATGCGGTGACCGGTGACCGCACCGCCTCGGGCCGGCCGATCGTGGCCGGGGACCCGCACCGGGTCTTCGAGGCCCCGAACGTCTACCTGCAGGTGCACCTGGCCTGCCCGGAGTTCGACGTCATCGGGTTCACCTTCCCCGGCGTGCCCGGGGTGCAGCACTTCGCCCACACCGGGACGGTGGCCTGGGGGTTGACCAACGCGATGGGCGACTACCAGGACCTGTACGCCGAAGAGTTGCGGCGGACCGCGGACGGGGTGGAGGCGCTCGGGCCGGACGGATGGGCACCGGCCGAGGTGCACACCGAGGAGATCACCATCCGCGGCGAGGCCGGCACCGACAGCGAGGCCGAGCAGGTCGAGGTGATCGTCACCGAGCGCGGCCCGGTCATCCTGGGCGAGGTGGACGACCACCCGGTCAGCCTGCGCACCCCCTCGCACGACCTGGGCGACCTCGGCTTCTCCGCGCTGCTGCCACTGCTGCGCGCCCGGAGCGTCGCCGACGTCGAGGCCGCGATCGACGGATGGGTGGAGCCGGTCAACACCTGGATCATCGCCGACACCACCGGCGCCGTGGTGCAGCGGGTCGCCGGCCGGGTCCCGGTCCGCAACGAGGCGAACCGGCACGGCATCGTGCCCGCCGCCTCTGCAGATCACCGGTGGACCGGATGGGCACCGCTGCCACGACTGCTGCCCACCGACGGTCGCGTGGTCAGCGCCAACGACCGGGCCAGCGAGGAGTACACCGGGATCGGCAGCCACTTCGCCCAGCCGTGGCGGGCACAGCGGATCACCGCACTGGTCGATGCCGCCGGCCCGCTGACCGCTGGCGGGGCGATCGCGCCGCTGCTCGACGTACGCCAACTGGGCGGGGACGCGCTCCTGGCCGCGGTCGCGGCACTCGACGGCCTGGCCGGTCCCGCCGCGCGGGTGCAGCAGGTGCTGGCCGGCTGGGACCGGGAGATGAGCGTGGACGGGCTCGGCGCGGCAACGTTCACCGCGGTCCGGGCCGAGTTCACTGCCCGGGTCGCCGCACACCCCGCGCTGGCAGGCCTGGCCGACCCCACGACGTACGGCGGACTCCTCGTCCCCTGGCTCGCGCTGCCCAGCCGGGTCGGCCCGTCAGTGCCCAACCTGCTCCGACACGGGCACGGACTCGGCATCGACACACCGGCACTGCTCCGCGCAGCGGTCGAGTCAGTCGCCGACCGGGTCCAGGCTGCCGGGGGCCACACCGCATGGGGCGATCGCCACCGGTTCACCCCGCTCACCCCGCTGGCCCACTTCGGCCTGCCCGATGCCGACCTGGCCGTGACCGGCGAACCACTGCCAGGGGACATGGACTGTGTCGCCGCCTTCGACTGGCTGCCCGGCACCGACCTGTGCCTACGGGGCCCGGTGGCGCGCTATGTGTGGGACCTGGCGGACCGGTCTGCCAGCCGCTGGGCGGTGCCGCTGGGTGCGCACGGGTCGCCCGACAGCCCCCACCACACCGACCAGTTCGAGGCGTGGCGCAGCGGCACCCTGCTGCCCGTCGACGACGCCCAGGAGGATGCATGAACGCCCTGCTCACGATGGCCCCGGTGGTCCCGGAGCGCGATGCGCCGCTGATCCACGCGTGGGTCGACCAGGAGCGCGCCGAATTCTGGGGGATGCGCGGCAAGCCGCTGGAGGAGGTGCGCGACATCTATACCTGGATCGACGAGCACGACCACGTGGCGGCGTACCTGGTCTCCTGGCAGGGCACCCCGCGGGCGCTGTTCCAGACCTATGACCCGTTCGTCGATGAGATCGGCGAGTTCTATGACCGCCAGCCCGGGGATGTCGGCGTCCACCTGCTGATCGGGCCCGGCGAGCGGCCCGACGGGTTCAGCCGGACGCTCTTCGGGTGGCTGCTGGACTGGGTCTTCGCCGACCCGGCCCACCAGCGCGTGGTGGTGGAACCGGACGTGCGCAACGCGAAGTCACTCGCCGCGATGGACCGTCTCGGCGCGGCGCGGGCCCACACCGCTGACCTGCCCGAGAAGACCGCGCAGTTCGGGTTCCTGACCCGCGCGCAATGGGCGGGCCCTGCGTAACTCGGGGCCGTCAGTCCGCACGCCCGGCCGCGCCCAGGGACGCAACGGTGCACATGCACCAGATCGGCCCTGAATCCGCGCGCGGAGGGGCCGCAACGGTGCATGTGCGCCCGATCGTGCGGCGTACGGGTCAGACCGCGAGGTCGGCGACGGCGCGCAACCGGCGGGGGCGCCGGACCTGGCTGCCGACGCGCTCGTTGACGAACCCGGCCACCATGTCCACCGCGGCGATGCTCTCCGGCAGGAGGCCGCTCAGCACCGGGAAGGCGTGCACCTGGCCCTCCCAGATGTGG
The DNA here is from genome assembly GCF_031844485.1 of Nocardioides sp. AE5. Classification (NCBI taxonomy): domain Bacteria; kingdom Bacillati; phylum Actinomycetota; class Actinomycetes; order Propionibacteriales; family Nocardioidaceae; genus Nocardioides; species Nocardioides sp. AE5. The sequence continues at coordinate 79,859 of NZ_JAUZVI010000009.1, read as the reverse complement.
GTGCGGACCGGGACACCGGCGCGGATCAACCGCTCGGTCATCAGTTCGGCGTCATAGCGGAGCACCTCGTCGGCACCACACATGAGCAGCACCGGGGGCAGCTTGGTCAGGTCGCGGTTGACCGGCGACTGCCCGGGGTCGAGGATCGGGCGGCCGGTGACCAACCGGGCGACGGCGTCGAGGCGGCGCGAGGGGATGTAGTGGTCGCGGCGCGCGTTCGGGTGGTTGCGGCGCTCGGTGTTGTCGAACTCCAGCCACGGGGAGAGTCCGACCACGCCGGCCAGGTCGATGCCCTGGGCGGTGGCCTCCAGGCCGACCGCGAAGGCGAGGTGGCCGCCGGCCGAGTCGCCGGCCAGGACCAGGTCGCCGGGGGCGAAACCGCGGCGGATCATCCAGTTGGTGGCGTCGACGCAGTCGGCGATGGACTGGTCGACCAGGCCCTTGCCGTGCTGGCGATAGGCGACCGAGAGCACCGGGAGGCCGGAGCGCAGGCTGAGTTGCTCGACGATGCGGCGGTGGGTGCCCAGTCCGCAGAAGAGGAAGGCGCCGCCGTGGAAGTAGACCAGCGCGCCGGGGCCTGAGCGGACGCCGCGCGGGGTGATCAGTTCACCGAACCACCCGTCGCCGGTCACCTGCTCGCAGCGGGTGGCCTTGTTGCGCGGGGCGAGGCTCGCTCCGAAGTCGACCGCGTGGACCAGTGGGGCAACGGGGCCGGTGACCGGGAAGTAGTTGAAGACCGGGCGGGCGATGAGCTTGGCCGCAGTCCCGAGCAGGGCGGAACGCAGGCTGGTCCGTTGGTGGAACTCGATCATCGCTGACTCCCTCCCGATTGCTCGGCCTTGAGTGCTTGCTGTGACTGTGCGGTTTGGTGACAGTACGTCAAGAAGATGACCCAGGTCACGCTTTTCGGAAAAGATTCTTCTTTCAACCTTTGTCGAGTTTCCCCAACGAGTGCAGGCGAAACTCCCCTCACGGGTCTACTGTCGACAGGTATGAACAGTGCCCAGGAGGCCCCTGCCGTCAGCTACGCGTCGTACGAGGAGTTCGGGCGCGACTTCTTCGCAGTGGCGGTGACGCCAGAGCGAATCCTGGCCGCGGTCGGGCAACTGGCCGGGGAACCGATCGACTTCGGCCCGATCGGCGTCGGGCCGGGCCGGATCGCCAAGGTCGCCGCGACCGGAGCCATCGGCATTCCCACCGCAACCCGCGCCGACGGCGAGGCGGTCCGGATCAGCGTGGAGATCCCGGTTGACCTGCGGCTCCGCCTGGACCTGCAGATGGACAAGCAGCGGTTCGAGGCGCGCCTGACGGTGCCGATCGAACTCACTGCGCGGCCGGCCCATACCTGCGTGGTCTTCATCGAGGCGACTCCCCCGCGTCCCGACCAGGTGGGCCTGGCCCTCACCGCGGGTGGCCTGCGGGCCAGCCTGGTCCAGCGGGTCGGCGGGATGGAGGCGGAGATCAAGCGCTTCGTGGCCAAGTACGTCGCCCGCGAACTGGAGAAGCCGACCATCCGGGCCGCCCGCACGATCGACGTCGGCGCCCAGATCGCCCGCTCCTGGGGCGGCGTCGACGATGCCGGGTGACGCAGATCACAGCGCCCTCCGGAATCAACCGGCGTACGATGTAGTTGAAGGTTCAATGAAAGCCCGAGAACCCGACCCCCAGGAGACATCATCATGAGCATCTTCAGCCGCAAGAACAACGCCCCCGAGCAGGTCTTCGACGCCGCCACCCGCGCGGTCTCCGACATCACCGGCGACTACACCATTGACGCCTCGCACACCGGCATCGGTTTCCAGGCCCGCCACGCCATGGTCACCACCGTCCGCGGCGCCTTCAAGGAGTTCCAGGGCACCGCCCACGTGGACGCCGCGAACCCGGGCAACTCGAGCGTCGAACTGACCATCGCGGTCAACTCCGTCGACACCGGTTCGGCGGACCGCGACGGCCACCTCGCCTCTGCCGACTTCTTCGACATCGAGAACCACCCGAACATCACCTTCAAGTCCACCAACGTCACCGCCGATGGTGACGACTGGGACATCACCGGCGACCTGACCATCAAGGGCATCACCAAGTCGGTCACCATCCCGTTCGAGTTCATCGGCTCCGCCCAGGACCCGTTCGGCAACACCCGGATCGGCTTCGAGGGCGAGGTCGCCGTCAACCGCAAGGACTGGGGCCTGACCTGGAACGCCGCCCTGGAGACCGGTGGCGTGCTGGTCTCGGAGAAGGTCAAGCTCAAGTTCGACGTCTCGGCGATCAAGAACGCCTGACCCCTTCGTCGAGTCGGCACGAGTCGACGCACCACGACGCCGAGGCGGCACGTGTTGACGGAAAACCCGTCAACACGTGCCGCCTCGGCGCTATCAGGGAGCGGTGGTCCCGCCGAGCGGCATCGGGTCCAGGCCCAGCTTGCGGTGGTCCCACGACCGGGTCCGGGTCGGGGTGAACTCCACGACGACGCGCTTGTTGAGCATGAACTCCACCAGCGGCTTGACCTCGTCGCTGTACGGGCCGTGATAGCGCTCCCACACGCTCACCCCCACCGCCCACAACTCGTCGGGGTCGTCCGAGATCCGCGCCGTGCCCTCCATCGAGACGCCGCGCAGCGTGTCATAGGTGAGGCCGTCCTCCAGCAGCACCGTGCACCGCGGATCGCGGCCCAGGTTGACCGCCTTCTGCGCCTTGGCCTTCGTCTCGAACCAGATCCGCCCATCGACCACGGCGAACCACATCGCCACGGCATGGGGATGCCCGTCCGCGCCGAGGGTGACCAGGTTGGCGGTCCGCTTGCCGGCAATGAACGACTCGATCTCCGCAGGGGTCATCGCGACCTGGGAGCGCTGGTTGGTGCCCATGGATCGAACCTAGCGGCCAGGGCGGCCCGTGGACACCGAAGGACCAGCCACTGGCACCACCGGATGGTCAGCGGGCTGCTGCGGCCGGAACCTGATCGGGAACCGCAAGGCACCCGTGTTGCCGGAGACCGGCAGCCACTCGCCCGGACCGTCCGGCACCGCCTCAGGCATCCGCTGGGCCAGCAGCGGCAGCGCCACCGCCATGTCGGTGCGGGCCACGAAGTGGCCCAGGCAGTGGTGTACGCCGGCCCCGAAGCCCAGGTGGGGCGGGCGCTGGTTGGCAGCGGCGATATCGAACGAGGGGTCCGGCATCGCTGCCGGGTCGGTCCCGGCCGCGTGGGAGAGGACCTGGACCACCCCACCGGCGGGGATGTGCAGCCCGTTGAGGTCGACGTCCTCGATCGCCTCGCGGGTCACCCAGGTGACGGTCGGGTTGACCCGCATCACTTCCTCGACCGCGTCGGCGCCCAGGTCGGGCCGCGCGGCGAGCAGGGCCCACTGGTCAGGGTGCTTGAGCAGGGTCTGCACGGCCAGGCCCAACTGGTTGCGGGTGGTCTCCATCCCGGCGAAGACCAGGAAGACCAGCGCCACGCTGAGCTCGTGCCGGTCGAGGCGGTCGCCGTCCTCGCTGGCCTGGACCAGGGCGGTGACCAGGTCGTCGCGGGGCTGCCCCTGCCTCTCGGCCACCACCTCCTCCAGATGTGCCGCCAGCCCGGTGATCGCGGCCTCGATCCGCGGCACCTGGTTGCCGACGTCGATGGAGAAGGAGAAGCCGAGTTCGTCGGCCCAGTGCGCGATCTTGCGCCAGTCCTCGTCGGGCAGCCCCATCAACTGGCAGATGATCCGGGCGGCGTACGGCTCGGCGAACTCCGAGATGAACTCGACCTCGCCGCGCGGGGCGAACGCGTCGATCAGTTCGTTGGCCAGGTCCTGGAACTGCGGGCGCATCGCGGCGATCACCCGGTTGCGGAAGGCCGGCATCAGCAGGCGCCGGATCCGCATGTGGTCGTCGCCCTCGAGGCTGAGCAGCGTCTCCTTCCACCAGTCGGAGAAGAGCCCGGAGTGGATGCCGTTCTGCGCCGGCCACTTGGCGTTGCCCTGCTGAAAGCGCCGGTCGCGGAGCAGGGCGCTCGCCTCGGCGTGGCGCAGCACCGCCCAGCCGTACGACGTCTCGACGTACCACTGCTCCTCGCGGGTGGCGTGGACCAGCGGCGAGGTGACGTCGAAGGAGGGGTCAGCCAGGTCGAAGAACACCATGGACGCATCGTAGGCGGTTGGCTGGAGGCCGTGGCCGGTCTAGTTTCGAACCATGACGGTCTCGGCACAGGTGTACGACGCATGCCTCGACTCACTGGGTCGGCTGGTGGACGGGCTCTCCCCCGAGCAGCTCGAGACCACCGTGCCGGCCACCCCGCGATGGACCGTCCGGTCGGTGGTGGCGCACCTGGCCGGGGTCAGCTGCGACAACGTCCACGGCCGGATGGACGGCGCCCCCTCGCGGACGTGGACCGCGCGGCACGTCGCCGAGCGCTCCGCCGTTCCTGTGGCGCACCTGATCGACGAACTGCATGCCCACCGCGACCAACTGGTCCAGCTGGCCGAGGCGGCGGAGGTGCCGGCGATGGTCTGGGACATCTCGGTGCACCTGGCCGACCTGCACGAGTCACTCGGGCTCGGCGTACCCGATCCGGCGTGCTGGGAGCCGGTGCTCGACGCTGCCCGCGAGCGCCTGCTGCCGGGCGACCTGCCACCGCTCGACGTGGCGCCGTACGAACTCTTCCGGGGGATGTTCTCCCGGCGCAGCCAGGCGCAACTGCAGGCGTGGGGCAACCTGAACGGGCATGCCGCGGCGATCGGGGCGTTCGGGCCGCGCGAGGACGACCAGCCGGTGCCTGGCCTCAGCGCTGGGTGAGATCCTTGCCGCGCTTGACCGCTGCGGAGGCGACCTGGCTGGCCACCTGTCCGGCCATCTGGCTGGCGGCCTTCAACTGGCCGCCCACCTGCTGGGTCGCGGCCAGCGGCGTGAGCAGGAACTCGGCCCGCCCCAGCAGGCCATCGGCGCGGTCGACCACGTCCTGGAAGTCGTCGACGGTGCCGTTGAAGCCGGCGACGGAGGCGTTGAACTCGCGCAGCGCTGCGGTGAAGTCGACGAGCAACTCACCGAACGTGTCCAGGGTGTCGTTGAGGCGGTCGGCGGTGGCGTCGAGCTTGTTGATCGTCCGGTCCACGTCGAGGACGGTGCGCACCCGGGAGCGGCGCTGGGGGTCGTTCTCGTTGCTCATGGCGCCATGATGCGGCCCGGGGTCATTCGTCCTCGGGGAGGTCCAGTTCCCGGACAGCGGTGATCAGCTGCTCGAGTGCGTCCGCGGGCAGGGCTCCGGCCTGGTTGAAGACCAGCTTGCCGCCCTTGAACGCCATCAGCGTCGGGATGGAGCGGACCTGTGCGGCCGCAGCGAGTTGCTGCTCGGTCTCGGTGTTGATCGACCCGAAGACGATGTCGTCGTGCTTCTGGGCGGCGGCCTCGTAGACCGGCGCGAACTGCTGGCACGGACCGCACCAGGAGGCCCAGAAGTCCACCAGGACCATCTCGTTGTCGGTGATGGTGGACTCGAAGTTAGCGGCACCCAGTTCGATCGCAGACATGCGTCGAGACTACGGGGGCGCTGTTCAGAGGTCGATGTGGAACTTCGCCGCCCACGCCCGCGCCTCGTCGGTGAGGCGGTCATGGGCGGCAGCGATGCGCAGCCAGCGGGTCACGTCGGCCATGAAGTTCATCGGGTTGTAGACGTCCTCCTCCTCGCGCCACAGGCCCTCGCCGCCGTAGCGGAGGATGGTGACGTTGGCCGGCGCGATGACGATGCCGTCGCCCGGATCGCGCATCGGGTTGGCGATCTCGCAGATCACCCATCCGCGCTCGGTGTCGATGGTCGACCAGGTCGGCGGGAACGCCGTCATCTCGGTCGCCGGGAAGCTGGTCATCGTCTTCTGGGCCCACGCGGCGATCTGCTCGCGGCCCGCGAAGTTGCCGTAGGCGTGCTCGACGTACGTCGCGTCCTCGGTGAACGACGCGGCGAAATGGCTCCAGTCGCCGGTCTCGGTCGCGGTCACCACCCGGGCCTGGTAGTCGGAGAAGGCCTGCTCGAGTTCCGCGCGTGTCCAGGTCATGGGTGACATTGTGGCCGGGCTGGATGCCTTGGTCGAGGGAAGGTTTCGCCCTCCGGCCCGCCTCACGCAACCGGGTCAGCCGTCACCGCCGACCAGGACCGGGACGGCCTCCTTGACCTCCAGTTCAGCCGCCGGACCGGTCGTCGTCACCGTGCCCTGCACCGGCAACCAGTCTCCTCCGGCGATCCGGAACTCCGCTGTCCAGGTGACGTTGACGCTCGGGCCCAGGGCCTGCGCCGGCTGCAGGTACTTCCACGACACGTAGTCGGTCATCGGACGCCCCTGCTCGTATGCCATCCCCGGAGTGGTGGTGGTGAAGGAGCCACCGTCACCGGTGATCCACTCGAACTCCACGGGCGTGATGCGCAGCGTCACCTCACGACCCAGCAAGGTGAAGCCCTCCTCGAAGGCAACCGCGTCGGTCGCGAAGAGCGTGTCCAGGTTGACCAGGGTCACCCCCTCGGGCGGCTGGATCGCGATCGACGATGCCGGGATCGCGGTCCGCTGGAACTCCATCGCCACCAGTTCATTCAGCGACGGACCGGACGCACCGGCTGGTCGTTCACAGATCTCACGCCGCTCATCGGCCGACAACGGCTGCCCGGCAATGACCAGGTAACAGTTGCCCGCGGCGACACCGGCCGCGGGCTCGGCCTTCTCTGCTTCCACCACGGCTTCATTGGTCTGAGCACTCTCCGCGCAGGTCACGGTGGTGTGAACCTCGCCATTGCGGACCTGGCTGACGACAGTCCACGTGCAGGTTGAAGGTTCAGCCGAAGCGGTCTCAAACCCTGGGAGCAGAGTGAAGATGAGCGCTGCCAAGGCTGCGCTGACCAGCCTCACTGAATCTCACCTATCTGTTCAAGCAGGAGCCTGCCGCTACGTTCGCGAATGGCGATGGCCCATCGTTCCTGTTCAGCATCGAAGGTCACGACCTCGGCATCCGAGCTTGACGCAGACTCACCAGCGGCGATTGCGAGATCGAAACTCAACGTCGTGGACTCGGCATCCGCATTCATCACCTCGAAGTTCGATGGCGTGTAGGGAGTCTCGGCGAACCGCATGCCGCCGCCCGCACCGTAGAAGCGCTCGACCTGGTCCGCCAATGCCTCGCACGTGCCGCATCCTTCGATGAACATCGCACGCATCCGGGTGGTGTCGCCGCTCAACAGCGCGTCGTTGTAGGCATCGAACCAGGCCCGCGCCACCTCCTCGGGCGTCACCTCGGCGGACGATTGCTCCTCCGGCCACCCCTCCGCGGGCCGCTCGGGGGCAGGCGACGGTTCGAATCGCGCCTCCGAGGGCTGCTCCACCGAGGGGGACAACGACGGCAACTCCACGGGCGTCCCCGGCTCGTCCTCACCACTGCAGCCGCCGACCACCAGCAGGCCGAACACCACAGATCCCGCCACAGCGCGTCGTACGTCGATCATCACAAGCCATCCGTTCCCGAGAAGAGCGCCGCCACACGGCACCGGCAACAGCGTAGGAGTTTCACGGACCGACGACCAGAGCACCTCATCAGCCTGTGGACAACGGGTGTGAGACGGTGGCCGGACGTCACCAACGGAACGGAGGACTCGATGACCGAGCACACCGTGGGCTACCTGATCGGCAGCCTCTCGAAGGAGTCGATCAACCGCCGCCTGGCCAATGCCCTGATCAACCTGGCCCCCGACAACCTCGTCTTCACCGAGATCGAGATCGGCGACCTGCCGCTCTACAACCGCGATCTCGACGCGAACTATCCGGCTCCGGCCCAGCGCCTCAAGGAGCACCTGGCGTCGGTGGATGCGTTCCTCTTCGTCACCCCCGAATACAACCGCTCCATCCCGGGGTCGCTGAAGACCGCGATCGACTGGGGCAGCCGCCCGTGGGGCACCAACTCGTTCTCCCGCAAGCCGTCTGCTGTCATCGGCGCCTCGCCCGGGAAGCTCGGCACCGCGGTGGCCCAGCAGACCCTCCGCTCGATCCTGGGCTTCTGCGACTCACCGCAGATGAACGCACCCGAGGCCTACATCGAGTTCACCAAGGGCCTGGTCGACGACGACGGCAACGTCACCGTGCCGGAGACCGAGGAGTTCCTGGCCAACTGGATGGCGCGCTTCGGCGAGTTCATCACCCGGGTGCGGGCGGTCATCCCACCCGGGGAGTGACCTCCCAGGCCTCCACCGGCCCGGGCACCAGGTCGAAGAGCGGATGCAGGCGCGGCGCGGCTCCCACGAGTACGCCGTGCCGCTCCGGGTCACGCGAGGCGAGCTTGCCGAGCAGGTGCGCCCACTCGTACGCGACCTGCCCCTCGGTGACCGGGATCCGGATCGACGCGTCGGGCGGGACCACCACCCGGGTCCGGTCGAAGTTGTAGCCGCGGGCATCCGCCTCGTCGGCCACGCCGTGCAGGTACGTCGCCACCCCCGCCACCGGGTCCTCCAGCGCCGCAAACCGGACCAGTTGGGGATGGTTGCGATAGCCCTCGGTGAGCCCGCGGAGCACCTTCTGGGCCAGCAGGGTCTCCCGCCAGCAGGCGACCAAGCCCTTCACGTCGAGCTGCTCCGGGTGCAGCGACCAGATCCTCATCCGTCCACCCTGCCCGAGCCGGGTTCGACCCGCACCCGGTAGCGGACCAGTGCCGGCACCAGCACCGCCGCCACGACGGTGAGCACCACGACCAGGATCCCGCCACCGGCGGCCGCAGTCGCCGTACCGGCCATCGCCGCAGCACCGCCGTGGGCGACGTCGGCAATCCGCGGCCCGCCGGCCACCACCACGATGAAGACGCCCTGCAGCCGACCGCGTACGGCGTCGGAGGCAGCGCTCATAAGCATGCTCTGCCGGAACGCCGCCGAGACCATGTCGGCTGCCCCGCCGACCATCAGCATCGCCACCGCGCATCCGAGCATCACGCCGCCGGAGCCGTTCGCGAAGCCGACGAAGATCCCGAAGAAGGCCATCGCCGCGCCCCAGACCAGGATCGCGATCACCACCGCCAGCCCCTGCCGCGAGATCCGGGAGACCCAGCCGGAGAAGACGCCACCGATCACTGCACCGGCCGGGATCGCGGCGAAGAGCAGGGCGAACGCCAGGCCACCCTCGTCGGGGCCACCGAAGTCCGCGTGCGCCATCTCCGGGAAGAGCGCCCGCGGCATCCCGAAGACCATCGCGATGATGTCGACCACGAAGGACATCAACAGCACCGGATGACCGCGCAGGTAGCGCAGCCCGTCGATCACCGAGCGCAGGCCCGGGGCACTGGTGACCCCCTCGATCGGCAACGGCGGCAGTGCGAGGACGGCGTACAACGTGGCGAAGAGGAAGACGGTGTCGACCAGGTAGAGCCACGCATAGCCGAGCACCGGGATCAGCACCCCGCCGACCAGCGGCCCGGCGATCGCGCCGGCCATCATCACCGTCATGTTCAACGAGTTCGCCGCCGGCAGCAGGTGCAGCGGCAGGATCTTCGGCAGCACCGCCGAGCGCGCCGGCTGGTTGACCGCGAAGAAGGCCTGCTGCAGCGAGAAGAGCCCGAGCAGGAGCCACACGTCCTGGTTGCCCAGGGCCGCCTGCACCGCGAAGAGGCCACTGGTCACGATCAGGCCGATGGTGGTCACCACCAGCAACTTCCGCCGGTCCATCGCGTCGGCCAGTGCTCCGCCCCAGAGCCCGAAGACCACCAGCGGCACCAGGCCGAAGAGCCCGGTCAGGCCGACGTACGCCGAGGAGCCGGTCATCGCATAGATCTGCGCCGGCACCACCACGACGGTGAGCTGGGCACCGATCACGGTGATCACGTTGGCCACCCACAGCCGCCGGAAGTGGTCGTTGCGCAGCGGGCGGGTGTCCGCGAGCAGTCCCCTGATCACTCCTGTCGCCCAGGCCTCAGAACGGGATCGAGAACACGATCCGCACCGGCAGCCCGAGCCAGGCCACGCCACCCCACAGGCCGTGCGCGACCACGCAACCGGTTCGCCGGTGTCCGGCCCGGAACGCGACGACCGCGGCGATGAGCCCCAGCAGCACGGTGACCGCCACCAGGCCAAGTCCGACCACGGTTGCGGCTTCCTGTCGCGGGACGGTGAGGAGCGCTGCCGCCAGAGCCAGCACCAGGACGCCGCAGAGGAACGACGCCGGGCTGGCCGGCGTGTCGCGCTGACGCCACGGCGGTACGCCGCGCGTTCCAGCGGCGCAGCGGCAGGTGGTCTCGGACATGAGGGCATCCTCGCACCACCTAGAATCTGCCGGTGACCTCGCATGCCCCACGCCCCGACGCCGACCAGCCGCTGGAGCGGATCGACCCCGACGAGCTGGCGATCGCGATCAAGGTGCTGCGGCAGATCCCGCAGCTGCACCCGGACCACGACGACGTACGGACCATGAAGCGGGCCGCGTCCTACATGTACAAGCTGATCAAGAAGTCCCGCCGGGCCGAGATCCGCCTGGCCCGCCAGGCCCACGACCAGGAGATCATCGAGAAGACCGCGACCGGGTCGGCGATGCGGATCGACGACGAGACCGCCGGCATCCCGCTGGTCTCGACCGCCCAGGGCGCCTTCGCCGGGGAGCTGATCACCGCCCGGGGCTGCTACATCTGCAAGCAGGACTTCACCCTGGTCGACGCGTTCTATCACTGGCTCTGCCCGACCTGTGCCGCGTTCAGCCACACCAAGCGCAACCAGCGCACCGACCTGAGCGGCAAGCGGGCACTGCTCACCGGCGGCCGGGCCAAGATCGGGATGTACATCGCGCTGCGCCTGCTCCGCGACGGCGCCCACACCACCATCACCACCCGGTTCCCCAAGGACGCCGTACGCCGCTTCTCCTCGCTCGAGGACTCCGGCGAGTGGCTGCACCGGCTCAAGGTGGTCGGCATCGACCTGCGCGACCCCACCCAGGTGATCGCACTGGCCGATGACGTGGCAGCCGCCGGGCCGCTCGACATCCTGATCAACAACGCCTGCCAGACGGTACGCCGCTCACCCGGCGCCTACTCCCAGCTGGTGGAGATGGAGTCGGCCCCGTTGCCCACCGATCGCGAACTGCCGGAGATGGTCGCCTTCGACCGGATCTCCCAGGCGCATCCGGCCGCGATCGCCGGGGCCCTGGACCAGGTCTCGGTGGCGCAGCACGAGGGCGAGTCGCTCGAGCACGCGCGGGCCGCGCACAACGCGGCGTCGCTGACCTCGCTGGCCCTCAAGGCCGGACACGCCTCACTGGAAGCGCACCTGGCCGGCACCGCCGTCGATGCGGGCGGACTGCTGCCCGACACCCAGACCAACAACTCGTGGACCCAGGTGGTCGACGAGGTCGACCCGCTGGAGTTGCTCGAGGTGCAGTTCTGCAACTCGATCGCACCATTCCTGCTGGTCTCGCGGCTCCGACCCGCGATGCGTGCCGCCGTACAGGCGGGTGCGCGTCGTGCCTATGTGGTGAACGTGAGCGCGATGGAGGGGCAGTTCTCCCGGCGTTACAAGGGGCCTGGCCACCCGCACACCAACATGGCCAAGGCGGCGCTGAACATGATGACCCGGACCAGTGCCGGGGAGATGTTCGAGACCGACCGGATCCTGATGACTGCGGTCGACACCGGCTGGATCACCGACGAGCGCCCGCACCAGGAGAAGCTGCGGATCGCGGCCGAGGGGTGGCACGCGCCGCTGGACCTGGTCGACGGTGCTGCCCGGGTCTATGACCCGATCGTGCAGGGCGAGGCCGGCGAGGACATCTACGGCTGCTTCGTGAAGGACTACCAGCCCAGCCCCTGGTGAGACGGAACCTTGTCACGCGCCGCCCCCGGGGCGCTGCGGTGCATATGCACCGGAACGGCCCTGGATCCACGCGTTTCGGGGCCGAAACGGTGCATCTGCACCCGACGCAACCGGGCAACGGCCGGTCAGGGGCGGATCTTCTCCAACCGGTCGGCCAGCAGGCCGGTGCGGTGCGCATTGCCGTGCAGCCCGACGTACCGGGCACCGAAGACCGCCAGCAGTACGTCGTCCAGGCGGCGTACCACGCCGGGTGGGTACTTGTAGCCCATCCGTTCGTTGATCGCTGCCCGGTCGATGGTCGAGAGCAGCCCCTGCAGCTCGTCGAGGGAGACGATGCCCAACTCGAGCAGCAGCCCGGAGATCCAGCCGTAGTGGTCCGCGCGTGACCACTCGGCGTCCGGGAAGATGCCGGCCAGGAAGGTGGCCAGTTCCTTGGCGTCGATGCGCGGGTCCTCGTCGTCGGCCGGGGAGCGCTCGTCGACCACGCTGGTGCGGATCCGGTCGCGGATCTTGGAAAACTCGCGGTCGGCCAGTTCCAGCAGTCCCGCGGCCAGGGTGAAGCGGCGGTCCAGGTCGGTGGCGTGCTCGTCGGGGATCGTCCCCTTGTAGCGGATGTCGTGCTCGAACTCGGCCCATGCGTGCTGCAGCACGGTGCGGATCTGGACGCTGGCCCGCAACCCGCGCAGCCCGGAGTACGCCGCGGAATCGTCGGGGTCCTCGGGGTCGTCCGCGTCGGGGGTCAGCAACACGTGGCGACTCGAATATCCCCACCGTCCCTGGCGGGCGTTCTCGGCGCCGAGGTCGCGGTCGTCGAGGATGGTGAACTCACCGGCGAGCAGGTCGGCGACAGCGGCCACGTCACTGTGCACGTAGGTGATCACCCGCACCCCGATCTGGTCGGTGATCTCCTCGAGCGGATCGTCGTACGCCGCCGAGCCGTCCGGGGTCCGGGTCGCCTTGTCCGCGAACGAGGCGACCGACTTGGTCCGTCCGGTGACCGAGAGGTAGTTGATGCCCGCGTCGTCGAGGAGGCCGGTGACCAGGTCGACGTACTCCCCGGTGGCCCGCCGCAGCGCCGGCTGCATCGCGGCGTAGGCCTGGACCGCCGCGGCGATGGGCGAGGGCTGCACGCGCCTGGGCTTGCGAGGCACCTCAGCGCCCGTAGATGAACTTGACCAGCTTGCCGAGCCGCTCGTCCGTCTTCGCGTCGCGGGCCAGCGTGGTCAGCGCCAGCGCCGGCTTCATCCGCTGCCGGGTGACGGACTTGGCATAAGTGAACTCACGCAGACCATCGGCGCCGTGGATCCGGCCGAACCCGGACTCGCCGATGCCGCCGAACGGCAGTGAGGGCACCCCGGCGAAGGCGATCACCGCGTTGATCGCGGTCATCCCCGACCGCAGCCGCCAGGCCAGTTCCTCGGCACGCTTGCGGCCGAAGACGGTGCCGCCCAGCCCGTACGTCGTGGCGTTGGCCAACTCGACGGCCTCGTCCATGTCGCGCACCTTGCGCACCGTGACGGTGGGACCGAAGGTCTCCTCGGTGACAGCGGTCGAGTCCTCGGGCACGTCGACCAGGACGGTGGGCTGCACGAAGCGCTCCCCGACCGCGTCCGGTCCGCCGACCACGGCCCGGCCACCCCGGGCCAGCGCGTCGTCGATGTGGCGGCGGACCACGTCGAGCTGCTTCGGCATCGTCATCGGGCCATAGTTCCCGTCGGCGGCACCGCGGGCACCGGAGGCGATCCGGGTCAGTTCGCCGAGGAACTCGTCGTACACCCGCTCGTGGACATAGACCCGCTCCACGCCGGTGCAGGTCTGGCCGGCGTTGGAGAAGGCACCCCAGGCGGCAGCGTCGGCCGCGGCGGCGATGTCGGCGTCCTCGTCGACCAGGAGCGGGTCCTTGCCGCCGGCCTCGATGATCACCGGGATCAGCTTCTCCGCGCAGGCGGCCATGATCCGCTTGCCGGTCGGACCGGAGCCGGTGAAGGCAAGCTTGTCGATGTCGGCGCGGCAGAGGGCGGCGCCGGTCTCGCCGAAGCCGGTGACCACCGAGAAGATCGACTGATCGTGGAGCACGTCGCCCAGGGAGTCGGCGAGCCACACACCCACGCCCGGGGTGTGCTCACTGGGCTTGAAGACCACCGGATTGCCGGCCGCCAGGGCATAGGAGATCGAGCCCATCGGGGTGAAGACCGGGTAGTTCCAGGGTCCGATCACGCCGACCACGCCGAGCGGGCGGTATTCGAGTTGCGCGGCCTGGTTGGCCATCAGCAGGCCCGGCGACATCCGGCGCCGGCCGAGCACCTTCTTCGCGTTGGCGGCGGCCCACTGCAGGTGGTCCAGGGCGAGGGTGGCCTCGAGCAGGGCGTCGGGCCGCGGCTTGCCGGTCTCGAGGTGGACCACTTCGACCAGTTCGTCGAGCCGGTGGGTGATCACCCGGCGCCAGCGGTCCAGCACGTCCTTGCGGCCATCGAAGCCGATCGAGGTCCACCACTCGACCATCGCCCGGGCGCGCGCGACCGTGGCGTCGACGGCGGCGGCGTCGTCGACGGGGTGGGTGCCGACCACCTCTCCGGTGGCCGGGTTGAGGGAATCGAACTTCTCGGTCATGGCTGCTCCTCGGGCCGGGTGTGCTCCGAGGCTATTGCCCGCCCCCGGGCACCACAACTGACCACTCCACGAGCAGTCCGTTTCCGCTGACACGGAGGCAGTCGGCTGGCTACCCTCCCGGCAGGGGAGTCGTGCCCAGCAGAGGAGGACGAGATGCGTTGGCGCCTCGATGTCTTCGGCGAGACCCGACTGCTCGACAACGATGGGACCCAGGTCGCACTCACCCGCACCCAGCAGCGCCTGTTGGCCCGACTCGCCCTGGCCGACGGGGCGCCGAGCAGCCTGACCAGCCTGATCGACGCCCTGTGGGAACAGGAGCCCCCGGCCAGTGCCCGGGCCGCCGTGCAGAACCAGGTCAGTCGCCTCCGGGCCGTGGCCGACACCTCCCTGATCGACACGCAGCCTGAGGGATACGTGCTCGGTGCCCGGTCCAACGTGGCCGACTTCCTGGCCGATGTTGCCCAGGCCGAGGAAGCACTACTCGCCGGGGACATCGCCGCCGCCTTCGACGCCGCGGAACGTGCCGTGGACACCCGGGGCCGCGTGCCCTACGCAAGCCTGGGCGAGCAGCGCGCGGCTCTCTCGGCCCGGGCATTGGTGAGCCAGGCGGTCCGGGTCGCCGAGGATGTCCGCTTCGATGCCGCACTCGGGCTGGGCCGGCTCGGGTGGGCACTGGTCGAGGCCCAGCGTCTTGCGGGGGCTACTCCACACGACTCCGGCCGGGCCGTCCGCCTGGCCCGCGCACTGGACGCCCACGGCCGCCGCGGCGACGCCCTGGCCGCGCTCTCCGACTTCCGCCGCCGGGTCCGCTCCGATCTGGGCATCGAGGCCGGCGCCGAGATCGAGACCGAGCAGACGCGCCTGTTGCGCTCCTCCGGTCCGCACGACGCCAACTCACGGCGCCCCTTCGTCGGCCGCGAGGACACCGTGGAGCACCTCGTCGCATCAGCTCGACGCGGTGGCCTGGCCTGGTTGCACGGCGAGCCCGGGGTCGGCATCTCCCGATGCATGGACCGAGTCCGGGCCAGGCTGATCGCCGAGGGCTTCTCGGTGGGCTCTACCCGCTGTCCGGCCCATGCCGGTCCCCCCGGCTCCCCACTGCTGGACCTGATCGACGACCTGGGCGTCGAGGCCGACCACGACCGCGGTGTGTTGGGGGCCTTCCTGGAGGCGGTGCGGCATCGCGCGATGCACCGACCGGTCGCCCTGCTGGTCGACGACTGGCAGCACACCGGACCCTCCACGCGGTCGGCGCTGCGCAGCGCAGCGGACCTGCCCCGAGTGACGGTGGTGCTCGGTGCCCACGGCGCGCCGGACCCGGCAGAGGGCGGCACCGTGGTCGAGTTGACCGGACTTGACCCGGAATCCGTTGCCCGGATGGTCGCGGCCGACCCTGCCGTCGACCCGGGTGTCGACCCGCTCGAGCTGCACCGGCTCAGCGGCGGCAACCCACTGCTGGTCGAGGTGTTGCTGCACGCTGACCGGGACGCGGCCGGCGCCGGTCCCGGCCTGACCCCCGTGCTCGACCAGGTCTTCGCCGCACGCATCAGCGACCTCTCCCGTCCCGAGCGTCAACTCCTCGAGATCGCAGCCATCGCCGGGGACGGCGCCCCGGTTGCCCTGGTCGATGCGGTGTGGCGCGGGGAAGGGCCCACGCAATGGCCCGCCGGCCTGGTCGAGGAGCACGAGGGCCTGGTCCGCTTCCGGCACCCGGCGTTGCGCACCGCGGCCTATCGCCAGGTCGACGCAGGACGCCGCTCGGAGATCCACCACGCGCTGGGGTCGGCGGCCGAGCGGCACCGTGCGCCAACAGCCACCGTCGCGGCACACCTGGTCGAGGCCGCGGACCTGGACCCGGTCGCGGCGTACGACGCGGTGATGCGGGCCGGCGAGGACGCCACCGTGGCCGGCCTGCACCAGGACGCCGCGGCCTGGTTCCACCGGGCACAGGACCTGGTCAGGCACGGCACGCATCCTGAACGGGACCGGTGGCTGGCCCGGATCGCCGAAGGGGACGCGCTGCGCTTGTCCGGCGACCCGCGCCACGTCGACCTGCTCCTGGAGGCGGCCCAGGCGGCGATCGCACTGGGCGAGACCGACCTGCTGGCCCGGGCGGCGTACGCACTGCTGCAGTTGGGTGCGACCAGTGACGTGGCCGATCCCCCGGCCCGGGTCCGGACCGTGATCGACGCCGCGCTGGAGATCGCCGACGACGAGGTTTCCGCTCCGTTGCGCGCTGCCGCCAGCCTGACCTGGTCACTGAGCGGGAACGCGGCCACCAGCCGGGAGCTTTTCGTCGCCGCCGAGCGGGCCGCGGTGACCGATGAGGCAAGGCGCCGCACCCTGCCCTTCGCCTACATGGCGCTGGGCCTGCCCGGCGATCTGGCCGAACGTGAGCAGATCGGTCGCGAACTGCTGGGCCTGGGTCGCGACGCGGCGGACCCGGTGGCCAGTTTCGAGGCGCACCACCTGCTCTTCTCCGCCGGCCTGCAACGTGGCGACGGACGCGGCGTACGTCGCTCCCTGGCCGCGATGAACGACCTGGTGGATCGGGTCGGGGACGTGGGTCGCCGGTGGCAACTGCTCTATCAACGGGCGACGATCGCGCACCTGCAGGGCGACGATGCGGCCGCCGAGAAGCTCAGCGAGGACGCCCTGACCATGTTCCAGGTCGTCTCGCCGAACCGGGCCCTGGCCGCCTATTTCGGCCAGGTGTTCGCGATCCGGATGACCCAGGGCCGCACCGGCGAACTCAGCGAGGTGCTCCGTGGCCTGGTGGACGAGCAGCCGGGGATCCCGGCCTGGCACGCGGCGTTGGCGCTCAGCCTGGCCAGCACCGGCAGCGCCGAGGACCGTCCTGCCGCCGTCGAGCACGTGCACCAGGCCAGGGAGTTGGCCGAGGCGGACCTGACCTGGCTGGCCTGTCACCTGGTCGCCGGACGGGCGGCGGCCGGCGTCGGCGACCGAGCCTTGTCGCGCCTCCTGGTGGCGGACCTCACCGAGTGGTCCGGGCGCGGTTGCTGGCAGGGCACTTGCAGCTATGGTCCCGTGGACACGGTCCTGGCCATGCTCCATGCCACGCTGGGCGACACGGCAGCCGCCCGACAGCATCGCGCGGCGGCCAAGGCGTTCGCCCAGTCCTTGGGCGCTCCCGTGTTCCTGATGGATCTGGAGAATTCACTGCCCGAGGATTGTTAGCAACCTGTTAGCACACCGCTGCTAACTTGCCGCCGGGGATGGTTCAGGCCGGACGGCCGGAGGCAAGGCATCGCAGCGCAGATGGGGATGCAAGGTGCGAATTCACAGGATCATTGCCGGGTCGACCGAGGTGGACCGCGGACGCAGAGGTCGTCGCTGGCTGGCCACGCTGGTCGTCGCCCTGATGGCTGCCACCGGGCTGGTCTCGGCCATGCCGACACCTGCCCAGGCGGCGCTGCACAACCTCTTCCCCGCCGACGCTGACGGGTTCCCCAAGGGACACTTCCGGGCCGACGAGGCCCTCTTCGTCACGCTGACCAGTGACATCCAGGGCGGCAAGGTCTGTGCGGTGCCCGCCTCGGTGACCAACCCCGCCAGCGCGGACTGCACCAAGCCACGCTGGGGCTCGGCCAACCAGTACGTCGGCTTCGGCACCCTGCTCGGGATGCCCCTGGAGGCACCACTGCTGCCGGTGGGCACCTGGAAGTTGCTGGCCACCGACAAGGACGGCAAGAACGGCAACGAACTCTCCGAGCCCTTCACCGTGGTCTCCTGCTCCCCCACGTGCGACACCTCCGCGGCCATGTCGCAGTTGCAGCCGTGGAAGGACCTGGCCCGCAGCCGGATCCCATCGGTGGATGCCCAGAAAAAGGCGGTGGCCGTCGACATCGCCACCCGGACCCACAAGATCGTCCAGGGCTACTACTCCGGCCTGGGCTTCGGACTGGCTGCGGGATTGATCGGCGCCGCCTGGGCCGCAGCGGACTTCGACTTCGTGGTGCCGAGCACCACCGACCTGGCCAAGGCCCTCTACAAGGAACTCACCGCCAGCACCGAGCAGATGTATCGCGACATCGCCGACGATCCGCCCCGCGACGACTTCGACGTGGCCACGGTGCCCGAATTCACCCCGGTGCAGACCTTGGTCCCGGACGTCTCACTGAACCCCGCCCAGACCGACCTGGTCAACGCGTGGCTGGATGCCTGGATGCGGGTGGAGGCCTACGGCAAGGCCTCCCGGATCGCCAACGAGCGCTATCAGGGCGCCGTCATCGCCGGCGACCACGAGGCGGCGTACGAGCAGGCCCGGGCCGCGGCAAACCTGACCTTCGACCTGAACACCTGGCTGCGCACGCTGCAGGAACTGCAACCGGCGGTGGCTGCGATGGGCTGGGCCAACGAGCCCCTGGTCACCGCCCCCGACGGTGCATCACCGGCCGACTTCTGGACCGACACCCTGGCCGAGATCGACCAGGTCCACGCCGACGGACTCACCGCCGAACAACGGACCGCACTGCTCACCTGCAGCTTCGCCACCCAGCACGCCGACGACTGCCAGGTCACCACTGCCATGGTCGACCAGTTGGAAACGGCACTGGCCGACCCCGACCTGGTCGCCGACCTGCACGCCCTCGGCCCGACCAGCACCCTGGCCGAGGGGATGGACGAGATCACCGCCGGCCTGACCGACACGATCGCAGGTTTCGATGCCTTCGCCCGTTGGATGCTGCTGGTCGCCGCTGACGAACAGGCCCTGTTGCCCGACCAGGAGCCGAACCGGCCTCCGGTCTCCGCGTTCACCGCCTCGGCCACCGCCGGGAGCAGCCCGCTCACCGTCACCTTCACCGCGCAGGCCACCGACCCCGACGGGGACGACCTGGGGTTGCGTTGGGACATCGCCGGTGCCCGGTTCGTCGACGACGAGACCACGGTGACCCACACCTTCACCACCCCGGGCGAATACTGGATCTCGTTGGTCGCCACCGACCCCGAGGGAGCCTGGCACCAAGCCGTGCAGAAGGTCTCGGTCTTCCCACCCGCCGACGGCACCAACCAGGCACCGGTGGCCAGCTTCACCCCGACGACCGTGGACCAGGTCGGTCCCTTCGAGCAGACCTTCACCTCCACCTCCACCGACCCGGACGGTGATCCGCTGACCGAGACCTGGTATTTCGGCGACGGCACCAGTTACACCGGTCCCACCGTGACCAAGACCTTCCCGGCGGGCTTCCAGATGAGCGTGGTGCTCCAGGTCAGCGACGGACGGCTGACCGCGCAGGCCTCCGGCGAGGTGACCTCACGCGGTGGCACCCCGAACCAGGCGCCGGTGGCCGGCTTCACCGCCGACCCGGCAGCCGGTACGTCGCCGCTGGAGGTGCTCTTCACCTCCACCTCGAGCGATCCCGACGGCGACCCGTTGACCCACACCTGGTTCTTCGGCGACGGGCAGCAGGGCTCCGGCGCCAGCGGAGTGATCGCCCACACCTACACCAACCCTGGCACCTACACCGCGACGCTGGTGGTCAGTGACGGCCGGGCCAGCACGAGCACCACCACAACGATCACGGTGAGCCTGGCGCCGGTCCCACTGGCGGCGGCGTACGGGGTGGACAAGGGGTACGACGCAGCCTCGGCGTTGAGCGGGGCGGGCATCCTGGACACCGGGATCAACCAGCGTCCCAACAATCCGGTCAGCAACCTGCTGCTCCCGGGCGGCAGTTGGCTGAGCGTCGAGGGGACGACCACCGAGCAGAGCGTGATCGTGCGGCTGGCCGGCAACGGCACCGACGTGGTCGACCGGGTGCAGTTGCGCACCAGCAGCTCCACGGGCACGGTGAAGACCTTCTCGATCGCACTCAGCGACGGCGCGAACCCGTTCGGTGACTACACCACCGTGCTGGACCACGAGGAACTGGCGCGGGCCACGGAGAGCCAGGAGTTCTCCTTCGCCGCCACCCAGGCCCGGTTCCTCAAGCTGACCGCACACGACAACCACGGTGCGGGCCACCTGCGGCTGGAGCAGTTGTCCGTCCCGACCCGACAACGACACGGAGGGATCGTCTCGCTGGATGCGGGGATCCCGGCAACGATCACCTCGGCCAGCAGTGAGTTCAGCGACAGCTACCTGGCCGCCAACACGCTGCGCCCCGACAACTCCTACTGGTCCAGCGTGCAGGGCGACACCAGTGACCAAGCGTTCCGCATCGCGCTCGGCGGTGAGGCCCCCCACGACGTGGACCGGGTCGTGCTGCGCGGCAGCAACAGCGCACGCTCGGTGCAGGCCTTCGAGGTGTGGACCTCGGCCACCGGGGCCGAGGGAAGCTTCGCCAAGGTCGGCGAGGGCAGTCTGGCGCGCAGCACCGCCGGCCAGGAGTTCGCCCTCACCCCGTCCTCGGCCAGCCATGTCGAGTTGCGCCTGCTCACCAACCACGGTGATCCCAACTACCTGTACCTGACCGAGGCCCGGGTGCTCACCGGCCACGGCCTCAACGTTGCTGACGGCACCGGAGTCGGAGCCACCCTGCTCGACTTCTCCAGTGAAGCCACCGCCGCCGCCAACGCCATCGCGCCGGACACCGCTCGCAGCCATTGGCAGACCCCCCGGGGACAGGCCACCGACCAGCACCTCACCGTGCTGTTGCGCAATGGTGCCCGGGCGATGGTCGACCGGGTCTCGGTCGCGTCCGACGCCTATCGACCACGGGACGTGGAGATCGAGGTCTCCGAGGACGGCACCACCTGGACCAGCGTGGCGCGGCGCATCCTGCTCGACACCAACGGTGAGCAGTGGCTCACCTTCGCTCCGGTGGCCGCTCGCCAGGTTCGTCTGGTGGTCCACGACAGTTGGCACGCCGAATATCTCCGGGTCAACCGATTCCGGGTCTTCAGCATCGACCGGGGCAGTCACCAGGCCGTGCCCTTCACCGACCGCTCCAGTGGTACGCCGGTGACCTGGGCGTGGGACTTCGGTGACGGCACCACCTCGACCGAGCAGCACCCGACGCACACGTTCCCCGGACCCGGCAGCTATCCGGTGAGCCTGGTGGTGACCGACGCCGACGGTGGCAGCGACACCGTCTCCGGCCACTACACCGTGCCGGCCACGCCGACCATCGCCATCGACACGGCCACGCTCGAGGTGAACGAGCGCGCCGGCGTCGCCTTGGCCGCACGCGGGTCGGGCGTGGTCGAATGGACCTGGGATCTCGACTACGCCCAGCCCAACACCACATCCGGGACCATCAACGCGAGTTTCCCCGACCAGGGCAGCTACACCGTCCGACTCGGCGGCCTCTCCGCGGACTGGTTGCCGCTCGACCAGGTGAGCGCGGAGTTCACGGTGGCCAACGTGGCGCCCACCGTGACGTTGGGGGCGCCCGCCTCCGGGCTGGCCCAGGACCCGATCACCCCCAACGTCAGCGCGGTCTCCGACCCCGCCGACCCGATGACCTGCACCTGGGACTGGGGGGACGGCTCCGCACCGGCGGTGGTGCCGAACTGCAATACCTCCAGCGCCCGGGTCCCCCATGCCTATGCCACCCCGGGCAGTTACACCACCACCCTCACCGTCGATGATGGTGACGGTGGGGTCACCTCGGCGAGCGTCGAACTCACCGCACTGATCCGCCCGACCTTCCTGCAGGTGATCAGCACCGAGGCTGTCGGCCAGGACCGGAAGGTCACCGTCCGCCTGCTCGATTCCACCAGCGGCGCCGGCGTGTCCGGCGCACCGGTGCAGCTGGGAGCCGACGTCGGCACCAGCCGCAACGGAACCACGGACGACGACGGTTACGTGACACTCACGTTGCCGGACGCGGCCGCCGCGGAGGAACTCACCGCCACCTTCGCCGGCACCGTGGTCCATGACGCGTCGACCCTGAGCCGGGCCGTGCGCGCACCCCGGGCAGACATCGTCTTCGCCGTCGATGAGTCCGGCAGCATGGGCGGCGTACAGGCAACGGTCCGGGCTCACCTGCAGACCATCGCCCAAGGGTTGGCTCCCAGCCTGGACTACCGGCTGGCCGTCGTGGGCTACGCGAGTGGCTACAACCCCCTGCCCAACATGGGCAACGTGCACTCTCCGCTGAGCGACGACGTGTCCGCCTTCTACCGGGCTGCGAACAATCTGCATGCAATCGGCGGCAACGCCCAGGGATTCGAAGCGGCAACCGTCGCCTCGGGCTATCGGGTGGTGCCGAACACCGCAGAAGGTGAGTTGGTCGAGCACGGCGAACTCGTCTTCCGGCCCAACGCGGCAGCCTGCGTGGTGATGATCACCGACGGCTCGGCGACCGAGATCAACGACTCCTCCGCCGCCAAGACGACCAGGGCCCACGCCGGGCAGGCACTGGCGGACCGCGGCGCCGTGCTCTTCGCGATCACCAACCAGGACCAGGCCAGCCTCGACGCGTATGGGGTCAACGGCGGCCTCGCCGGCTCCTCCGGCGGCGACTGGTGGTACGTGGCCGATTTCGTCCGCGACCCGCAGCCGGTGTTGGAGTCGCTGATCGCCAAGTGCGTGACCAAGGCATCGACCCCCGACCTCTCGGTCGCCGTGGACGGTCCGGCCACGGTCGCCGGTGCCGACGACTTCACGGTGACCGTCACCGCGACCAACGAGGCCGCGATCGATACTCCGATGGTGGCACTCACCGCGACCGTGCCCATGGGTCTCCACTTCGTCTCCGCGTCCGCGGGCGGCACCTATGACCAAACGAGCCGGCACGTGTCCTGGCCCGCCTTCGACCTGGCCTCCGGCGACGACGCGGCGCGCACCATGGTGCTGAAGGCGGAGACCGCTGCGCTCGCACCCGGAAACCATCCGTTCTCGATCAGCGCTTCCGTTGACTACAACGGATCGTTGGGCGTGGAGAGCGACCTGACCAACAACAACGCCAGCGGGATCGCCACCGTCCACGTGCCCGAGCCGGACCCGACGTACGACGCCGGGATCACCGTCAGCACCCCGGCCGCCGTCGAGGCGGGTGAGGAGTTCGACTGGACGCTCACCGTGACCAACCACGACAGTCCGAGCAGTGGCGTGACGGTTCTCCAGGAGGTGCCCGAACGGTTGGTCGTCGTCGACCTCGAGCTGCCCGGCGGCTGGACCAATGCGCACGGGACGGAGCTGATCGGCGCCCACCCGGACGGGACCACGCCCGGCACCTGGCTGGTGCTGCTTGGCCCGGCAACCTTCGACCAGGCCGTCGTGGTGACCGTGACCGCGGAGCTGACCGCGTTGCCCCCACCGACCGTCGTCGATGACGAGGGACCGCTGGACGAGAACCTCCCCGCCTTGGCGCGGGTGCCCGCGAATGAGCTGACGGGCACGGCCTGCGTGAGCGTCGACGCCGATGGCGTGAGCAGCAATGACTGCGCCGACCTCGTGGTGCCGCTGGAGGACATCGTGGCCGCGGTGACGGTGCGCCTCTTCGCGGGGATCACTCACCTGATCATCAGCGTGGACACCACCGAGGCGCTGGCCGGCAAGCCGGTGACCCTCACCTGGACGCCGGGCCGGGAAGCGAGTCCGGAGCAGCTCGTGCTCACCGACCTGGCCCTCGGGCGACACCACGTGGTGCGCTGGCCCGGCGCCTCCTTCGAGGACGGCGAGGTCAGCGCCTGGCCGGGATGGCGGGCGCCCTTGGAGACCGATCGCGACAACGAGGGGAACCTGCTGGACCCGGTGACCGGGCTGGTCCTGGGGCCCACGGAGTTGCGCGACGTCTTCCGTGGCACCCTGCTCCTCGACCCGACACTGCCCGGCGCAGGATGGCGCGAGGAGTCGACGCTGACCTTCAGTGCCAACCCGAGCGTTTCGGCCACCGTGGCCTACCGCGAGGTGGTGCCGGCGGTGACGCCCCCGGAGCCGCCATCCCGCCCGGAGCCGCCATCCCGCCCGGAGCCCCCATCACCCAACGAGTCCCCTTCGGCTCAGCCCAGCAGTCCCCCTTCGGGCCCCGGAGACGCAGCCGACCGCGACGGCATTCCGGACGTGGGCTCCGACGTGCCCCTGTCCTGGCTCATCTCGGCCCTGGTGCTGCTCGGCAGTGGCCTGCTGCTGCTGGGAAGGAACCGGATCCCGAGGCAGCGGCGTCGCTGACCGGGCACCGGGTCAGCGACGACTGGATCGGGGGCGGGTCGCGGTGAGCACCGAGTCTGCCACCGCGACCTCCAGGCCCCGCGTCTCGGCGTACGACGCGAGGGCTTCGACCTGCCCCCCGGCCACCTCGATGTGGACCGAGCCATCCCGTGCCAACCAGTCCGGGGCGTCCTCGAGCACGCGGCGGGCCAGCGTGAGGCCGTCGCTGCCCCCGTCCAGGGCAATCCGTGGCTCGTGCTCACGCGCTTCGGGCGGCAACAGTGCCACCTCGCCGGTCGGCACGTACGGCGTGTTGGCCAGCAGCACGTCGATCCGGCCGCGCAGGCGGGTCGGCAGCGCGGCATAGAGATCTCCGACGTGGACCTGTCCGCGTCCGGCCAGGTTGAGCCGCGCCCAGCGCGCTGCCTCCGCGGTCAGGTCGGCGGCATGCAACTCGATCACCGGCGGCCGTCGGAGCCGTCCCAGCTCGGTGACCAACCCCAGCCCCAGCGCTCCACTGCCACAGCACAGGTCGACCACGACCAGCTTGTCGGAGCCCCGGCAGCGGGCGACGGCGACGTCGACCATCGCCTCGGTGCGCCGCCGTGGCACGAAGACCCCTGGACCGACGGCGACCCTCAGTCCGCGGAACCCGGCCCACCCGACGACGTACTCCAGGGGGAGCCCGGCGACCCGTTGCCCGGTCAGCCGGCGCAAGTGCGGCTCATCGACGGCCGCCTCGCGCAACAGTGCCGCCTCCTGTTCCGCGAAGACGCAGCCCGCGGCGCGCAGCGCGTCGACGATCGGGTCGGGAGCGGTCACCGGGACAGTCTCCCGTACGCCGCCGGCGTACGCTCGCAGAGTGAGGATCCAGGGAGCCGTTGCCTCCGCTGCCGTCCTGGTGGCTGCGCTGGCTGCCGGCTGTGGCGGTTCGGTGGACGAGGCGGCTCCGCCGGTGACCCCGGCGAGCACACCGACCACACAGGCGAGCGCCCCTTCCAGCCCCGCCGACCCGTCGAGGGTGCCCGCGACGTCCCCCTCGCCCGAGCCGGGCACCGTGCCTCCGGAGTGGCTCGGGACCCGGATCCTGCCCCGCACAGAGAGCGGATACGGCGAGGTCCGCGCGACCCCGCCCGAGTTGGTGAACCGACGCTTCACCCTGCCCGACCAGGTGCCGATGTTGCCCGGCGACGGGTTCGCTTCGCGGATCACCAGCCCACCGCCGGACGAGGTGATCGCGCGATCGACCTGGCAGCCGGGGTGCCCGGTCGGGGTCGATGACCTGGCCTGGATCCGGCTCACCTTCCATGGCTTCGACGGGGAGCGGCACACCGGCGAACTGCTCGTGAATGCGCGGGTGGCCGACGACATCGTCGCCGTCTTCGCCGACTTGTGGGACGCGGAGTTCCCGATCGAGCAGATGGTGATCGCCCGGCAGACCGAACTCGACGCGCCGCCCACCGGGGACGGCAACGGCACCGGCGCCTTCAACTGTCGACCGACGACCGGCAGCAGCTCGTTCAGCCAGCACGCCTATGGCCTGGCCATCGACGTCAACGCGTTCCAGAACCCGTACCAGAAGGGCGACGTGGTCCTGCCCGAACTGGCCGCCTCCTACCTGGACCGGGCCAACGTGCGACCGGGGATGATCCTTGCCGGAGATCCCGTGGTGCGAGCGTTCGCCCGGATCGGCTGGGAGTGGGGTGGTGCCTGGCGGACCCTAGAGGACTACCAGCACTTCAGTGAGAACGGCCGCTGACCGGCACGGGTGCTGCCGTGGACTCCGACAGGATCCGCTTCTCCTTCTCCGAGGCCCGCAGCGGCGTCACCTGCGCCGGAGCCGGCGTCGGAGGTGGCGCGATGCGCTGGCCGGAGCATCCTTTACCGTAGAAGCTGTCGACTGCCTTGTTCATCCAGGAGCTCACCACCGCACCGGACCCGCCACCGATCACCGGCCCGGCAAACGGGGTGACCACCGCTGCAGTGAGCATTCCCGCCCCGGCTGCGGCTCCACGAGAGAGCAATGCCTGCTGGGTCGACTCGCCGGCCTGCAGGTCGTCATGGACGCCGAGCAGGAAGAGGACCGGTCCGGTCGGTACGCCCTTCGTGCCGGACTTGGGAGCGTGGATGCCCGGCATCCTCGGCTCCATGACCGCCGGCGAGCAACCCGCCAGCACCTCCGCGGAGCTGATCGCGCGCTGGGTCCACATCTCGGTGTGGGCGATCATCTTCGGGGCGTGCACGGCCAGCAGGTCCGACGAGGAGCCACTGACCAGGAGGGTGCCGGTGAACTCCTGGACGAAGGCCATGTTGGCCCGGATCACGCCGAGCTCTTCCTCGAGGCGGGCATGCCATTGCTCGACCACCTGGTCCCGGGCGAACTGGATCTCGGCGTAGCTCGTGGAGAGTTCGTCGATCCGTGCACCAGCCCCGTTGTTGATGTAGTCCAGGATCGGCGAGCGGACCTTCTCGCCATCGAGGACCAGGTCCTTGCTGACCGCCTCGGCCCGGATCTCGGCCATCCGGTCCTGGAAACCGGCGAGCGCCGCGCCGAGGGCAGCAACCCGGCCACCCATCTCCAGTGCGAGCTTGCCCAACTGGTCACCGGCCATCGCCAGTTCACCGGCGGCGTCCCGGAAGGCGGCACCGGACTCCCCCTGCCACCCCTCCTCCAGTGTCGCCCGGTGGAGGACAGCTGCGTCGGCCAGGGCCTGGAGCTCCGGGGCGAGCGCATCGGCAAGGAACGTGGCCGCGGAGTCGAAGTGGGCTGGCGTGCCCGCCAGGTGGGTGTCGATCTCGTAGCTCACGTCTCCTCCAGCCGGTAGTAGGAGACCGCCTGTCCCGCGTCGGTGAGTTCAGCGTCGCGTTGGCACAGTCCGATCGCGGCCGCCAGCCAGCCGGCCTCGCCAGCCAGGATCGACCCGGCCTCGAGTTGGGCAGCCATGATCACGCCCACCACTGCCTCCGCGGCGCCGAAGTCACCACCGGTAGGCGCCCCGGTGGCCACCGCATCAAGTGCATCCCCGGCGGTGTAGAGCCCGACCCGGGCCCGGTTCATCAGTTCGTAGTCGATCACCGTCACGCTCATGGCGGGTTCCTTCCGGCTCGGCATCGGTCACCCGATCGTTCCCCGCCACCGACCCCGCCACAACCGGCCCTGCGCCGACCTGTGGATAACTCCGCCAGGACCGTGGTCGGTCACCGCCTCAGCGGAGCATCTGCTCCAGCAGCGGCCCGGCGGTGCGCGACCCGGACTCCCCGGTCTCCACGAAGACGGCCACGGCCAGGTCGTCGGTGGTGCCGATCATCCACGCGTGGGTGGGCAGTGATCCGTCCTCGGCGGTGCCGTACTCGGCGGTGCCGGTCTTGGCCTCCACCTCGCCCGGCACGTCGCCCAGGAAGGAGCCCGGTCCCTCGGTGACCACGGCGCGCATCAGCGTTCGCAACTGGCGCGCCTCGTCGGTGGTCAGCGGTTGGTTCGGTGCGACCTGCTCCACGTCGTACCCGCGGATCAGCTTCGGCACCACCGTGTGCCCCGAACGCACCGAGGCCGCCACTGCTGCCATTGCCATCGGCGAGGCGAGCACCTTGCCCTGGCCGATCTGGTCGGCAGCCTTCTCGGTCTCGCCGGCCGCCGGCGGCACCTGCCCGAAGTACGCCGGGAAGCCGAGGTCGTGGTCGACCCCGAGGCCCAGCGCTGCGGCTGCGTCGGCCAGGTCGTCGGTGCCGAGTTCGCCGCGCTCGTTGATGAAGGCGGTGTTGCACGACTGCGCGAACGCCTCACGCAGGGTGACCTCCCCGAGGCTGCCCGACGGATAGTCGTCGTAGTTCTTGAAGGTCTTGCCGTCCACGACGACCGTGGCCGGGCACTCCACCATGGATTCCGGCGTGAGCCCGGAGCGGAGCAGCGCCAGCGCGGTGACCACCTTGAAGGTGGATCCGGGCGCATACCGGGCCGCGGTGGCCGTGGTCTGTCCACCCGATCCGGGGCCGCTGGCGGCGGCCAGGATCTCCCCGGTCTCCGGGTCGAGGACCACGATGGCGCTGGCCGGTTCCACGTCGGCGAGCACGGTCTCGGCCTTGGTCTGCAGTGCGGTGTCCAGGGTCAGCTGCAGCGGCGTGCCGTCGACGGGTTCGGTGGCGAAGAGTTCGCGTTCGCCGTCCTCGCCGCCGACCGCCTCGACCTGGATCCCGCGGGTGCCGGCAAGTTGTACGTCGTACCGGGCCTGCAGGCCACCCAGTCCGGTCTGGTCACCGGCAGCCAGGCGGCCCTCGGAATTGTCGATCAGTTCCTTGGTCGCAGGCCCGACCCGGCCCAGCAACGGAGCGGCAAAGGTGCTGGTGGGAGCGAGCGGCATCTGCGCGCCGATCGAGACCGCGCCGGGGACATCGCCGTACGCCGGGTCGATGGTGCGGGCTTCCTCCTCGCGGAGCACGATCGCCTCGACGAACGCCTTCGGCCCCGACGCCTCGGCCCGCTTCACGTAGGCCTCCACGTCGACGTCGAGGAGTTCGGCGATCGCGGTGGCACTGTCGGTGACCTGGTCGGCCTCGATCTTCGTCTTGTCCAGGCCCAGGCGGCGTACGTCGCGGTTCGTCACGATCGGGTCGCCATTGCGGTCCAGGATGTCGCCGCGGCGCGGGGTGAGCAGGTCCACCTCGAGGCGCTCCCCGGCGACCAGTGACGGCTCGACGATGCCCGGGTCCCACGCCACCTGCCAGGTCTCCTCCACCCGGACCAGGTCGGCCGTTGACTGGTAGGTCCACTGCGCGCCGTGGACGTGCCACGTCCAGGTCAGCGTGGTGGTCGCCTTGTCGCCCTCGGGGTCCGCGGTGGCAGCAGTGACCACGACCTCCGCGTCGGCAAGGTCGGCGACGATCGCGTCGTACGCCGTTGCCGGGGTCTCGTCATCGACCTCGCCCGCAGCGCCGGTGAACGGTACGTCGGCCAGGTCGCGCGCGGTGAGCGCCTCGGCGAGTTGGGTGCCCACCGCCCCGGGGTCGCCGTCGTCGCCAAAGAGGCCGCACGCCCCCAGCGGCGCGAGCAGGGCAAGGACGGCGGGGAGGACCAGTGACCTGCGCATGGTCCCGATCATGTCAGGCGCGGACGACCATCCGCAGTCCCGCGATGATGGTCGCGATGCCCACGGCCAGCAGGACGACTCCCAACCCGACTGCTGCTCCGGGGGTCTCCGGCGAGCGGGCACCGGTGCCGGTCATGGCCCCGGGTGCCACCAGGCAGGCCAGGCCCACCGCAACGAAGGCGAGCCCGACCGCGGTCAGCCCGATGCCACCGGCGCGACGGCTGGGGCTGGCCAGCGCCCAACCGAGCACAGCCATGACCAGGCCCAGCCCGAACAGCACCACCCACTCCACGACCGGGGTCGCGTAACCATTGCGCACCTTGGCGAGTGGCGCGATCCAGACCAGCACGGCCGTCCCGAGGAAGATGCCGCCCATGATCCGGTCGATGAGGGTCACGGGCTGCCGGGTCACCCGCCCAGCCTACGGCGGCCTAATGTCGTGACCATGACCGAGACGCCGACCCGCCTCGCCGACCTGGACATGTGGCCGCTGCGCACCGAGCGCCTGGTGCTGCGCCCCGCCACACACGCGGATCTCCCGGCGCTGTGGCACGTACGGCGTACTCCCGAGGCGGGCGAATGGGGCGGCAGCAGGCCAGCGACGTACGACGAATTCGCGGAGAGCTTCACCGACGACGGGCTGGCCGACCAGTTGCTGATCGAGCGCGACGGCGAGGTGATCGGCGACCTGCTCCTGCAGGTCGGTCCGGGCTGGGCACAGCGCGAGGTCAGCGACGCCGCTGTTGGCACCCTGGGCACGCTGGGGTGGGTGCTGCATCCCGATCACTGGGGCCACGGCCACGCCACCGAGGCGGTGCGGGCACTGATCGACGTCGCCTTTGGCCCGTTGGGGCTGCACCGGGTGATCGCCGAGTGCTTCGCCGACAACGAGCCCTCCTGGCGGTTGATGGAGCGGATCGGGATGCGCCGCGAGGCGCACAACGTCAAGGACTCCCTGCACCGCGACCGCGGCTGGATCAACGGGTATGTCTACGCGCTGCTGGCCGAGGAGTGGCCCACCTGAGTGATCAGTCCACCCGCGGCGCATACATGATCACGGCCACCCCGACCAGGCAGATCAACGCCCCGGCGACGTCGTACCGATCGGGCTTGAACCCGTCCACCACCATCCCCCAGGCCAGCGAACCGGCCACGAAGACCCCGCCGTACGCCGCCAGGATGCGCCCGAAGTTCGCGTCCGGCTGCAGCGTCGCGACGAAGCCGTAGGCGCCCAGCGCCAGCACGCCGGCGCCGATCCACAGCCAGCCCCGGTGCTCGCGCACTCCCTGCCAGATCAGCCAGGCGCCGCCGATCTCGGCAAGCGCGGCCAGGCCGAAGAGGATCAGCGAGCGGGTCAGGGTCACAACGGCATGGTGCCAGAGTGGCGCGCCGCGCCGTGGAGCCGTTCCATCTGCTCATCCAGGCTGGCCGCGGTGTCGGCCGCTTCCTTGAGTTCGCGGAGCAGTTCGGCCGGGACGTCGGTGCGGTACTTGTAATAGATCTTGTGCTCGAGGCTGGCCCAGAAGTCCATCGCGACGGTGCGCAGTTGCAACTCGACGATCACCGGCACCACGCGGTCGGAGAGGTGGACCGGAGTCTCCACCAGGGCGTGCAGGCTGCGGTAGCCGTTCTCCTTCGGCGCCGCGATGTAGTCCTCGACCTGGATCACCTCGATGTCCGGCTGCCCGGAGAGCAGGTCGAAGACCCGGTAGACGTCGGAGGTGAAGCTGCAGGTCACCCGGACGCCGGCGATGTCGGTGATCTCGGCCCGGATCGCCTCGATGTCACTCGCCACGCCCCGGCGCTGCATCTTGTCGAAGATGCTCTCCGGCGACTTGACCCGGCTGAGCACGTGCTCGATCGGGTTGTAGTCGTGCAGGTGGGCGAACTCCTCCTGCAGGATCGAGATCTTGGTGGTGATCTCGTCGATGCCGAACTTGTATTCCATCAGGAACCGGGTCAGCTGGCCGCTCAGCGCATGGAATTCCTCGATGCGCGCGATCTCGCCGAGCGCACTGCTGGGCGGGCTGCTGGTGGTCACTTCTCGATCATAGGCACGGACACCGAACCCTGCCCCGGCTTTGCCGAAGACGCGACTGCGTAGGCTCCCCTGCATGGCTGAGATGAACCGATCGATGCGCCAGCGGATGGTGGCCGGTGACGACTACCTCGCCGACGACCCCGAACTCGTCGAGATGCTGGCGACCAGCTTCGCCTTCATGGACCGCTACAACGCCACTGCGACCTCTGACGTCGAGGGCCAGCGCGAGATCCTCTCCGCGTGGTTGGGCAGTGTCGGTGAGGAGGTGACGATCCGACCGCCGTTCCGGGTCGACTACGGCGTCAACCTCTATGTGGGCGACCGGGTCTTCGCGAACTTCGGGCTCACCGCGCTCGACGTCTGCGAGATCACCATCGGCGACGATGCCCAGATCGGCCCGAACGTCTCGATCCTCACGCCGCTGCACCCGATCGACGCCGAGCGCCGCCGGGAGAAGTGGGAGTACGGCGCCCCGGTCGCCATCGGGTCGAACGTGTGGATCGGTGGCGGCGCGAAGATCCTGCCCGGGGTCAGCATCGGCGACAACACCGTGATCGGTGCCGGCTCGGTGGTCGCCCGCGACATCGGCGACAACGTGGTCGCGGTCGGCAACCCGGCCCGGGTGGTCCGCCACCTGGACGAGGAGTGACCCGGCACCTGCACTGCAGGACGGCACCACTCAGGCTGCCTGGCTGATCGGTCCGAGCCAGGGCTCGAGCCCGTCCCAGGGTTCCACCCAGTCGGTGCCCCGGACGGCCACTTCCTCGTCGGTGAGCAGGCAGCGCCGGAACGCCGCCTCGATCGCTGCCCGGTCGGCAAGCGCATCGTCGATCAAATGGGAACGATTCTCATTCTAGACGCGTGGGGTTCCGTCGGGCAGGATGGGGGCATGCGCGCGTCAACCTGGACCTTCGAGCAGAGCACCGAGGTGCCCGCTCCACCGGACGCGGTGTGGACCCGCGTCGTCACCCCGGAGGGGATCAACCACGAGATGCGCCCATGGATGTCGATGTCGCTGCCACGTGGTGCCGAGGGGCTCACCATCGACACCATCGAGCTCGGCGTCCCGGTGGGACGCGCCTGGATCCGGCTCTTCGGCCTGATCCCCTTCGACTATGACCACCTGTCCGTGGTCGACCTCGAACCGGGACGGCGATTCCGCGAGGAGTCGACCATGCTCAGCATGCGTCGCTGGGTCCACGACCGCACCGTCGAGGCCTCCACCGACGGCGATGCCACTGTGGTCACCGACCGGATCGAGTTCTCACCGCGCTGGTGGACCCGGCTCGCGGCACCGCTGCTGGCGCGGGTGCTCCGGGCGTTCTTCGGGCACCGGCATCGCCGACTGGTCGCGTTCTTCGCCCCCGCCGACACCAACAAGCGCTGACGCGACGCCTTCCCACCGCTGCAACAGCGGGGGTTTTCCACAGGCGGGCGGGAGGCACTTTCGCTACCCCGGCGAGCGCCGTAGTTTCGCTGGCACGGAAAAGTCCCGTCGGGCAGAATGGAGACGTGTACGTGTCGGCCGAAGTGATCGCGATCATCATCGCCACAGCCACCCTGCTGGTGACGCTGGGCGGCGGCGCGCTCGCGGGCTTCGCCTGGATCGTCAACCGGATGGACCGGATCGCTGAGAACGCCAGCGCCGAGACCCGGGCCCTGGCCGCGAAGACCGAGCAAGCCCTCGCCGAAACCCGTGCCCTCGCCCAACGCACCGACGAAGGCTTCGCCCAGGTTCGCGCCGACACCCAGGCCCTCGCAGCGCGGACCGACCAAGGGTTCGCCCAGATGCGCTCCGAACTTCAGGGCGTGCGCAGCAGGCTCGACCTGGTCTACGTGGAACTCAAGGCGGACGTTGTCGAGATGAAGGTTGCGGTGGCCCGCATGGAGGGCCCCAAGCGGACCCTCATCGTCCCGCGCTGACCTGCGGCCCGCCGCCCGGCTCAGATCCGCTCGATGATCGGCGCCAGGTCCAGACCAGTTGGCAGCGTCCCGAACGCCCCGCCCCAGTCGCGGCCCAGCCGGGTGGCGCAGAAGGCATCCGCGACGGCCGTCGGTGAATGGCGCAGCAGCAGCGATCCCTGGAAGACCAGGGCGATCTGCTCCACGATCCGCCGTGCCCGGACCTCGAGGTCGTCGAAGTCGGTGAGTTCCTTCTTGAGCCGGGTCAGGGCGTCGTCGAAGCGGGAGTCCGCCCCAGCGGCCTGCTCGACCTCACCGAAGAACGCATCCAGGGTGTGCGGCTCGCGCCCCATCGCCCGCAACGCGTCGAGGGCAGCCACGTTGCCCGACCCCTCCCAGATGGAGAGCAGCGGCATCTCGCGATAGATCCGCGGCATGTCGGAATCCTCGATGAAGCCGTTGCCACCCAGGCACTCCAGCGCCTCACCGGCGACCAGCGGAGCACGCTTGCAGACGTAGTACTTGGTCACCGCCAGTGCGATCCGGCGCAGCGCGGCCTCGCCCTCGTCGCCGCGGATGGCGCGGTCGTTGGCGCCGGCCAGGCGCAACATGGCGGACGTGGCGGCCTCGGTCTCGACCTGCAGGTCGGCGAGCACGTTGCGCATCAGCGGCTGATCGATCAGGTCCTTGCCGAAGGCGCTGCGGTGCCGCGCATGGTGGGCAGCCCGGACCAGGGCGTTGCGCATGCCGGAGGTCGACCCGATCACGCAGTCCAGGCGGGTCATGTTGACCATCTCCACGATGGTCCGCACCCCGCGCCCCTCCTCGCCGACCAGCCAGCCCAACGCGCCGTCGTACTCGATCTCGGAGGAGGCGTTCGACTTGTTGCCGAGCTTCTCCTTGAGTCGCATCAGGCTCATCGCGTTCCGCTCGCCCCCGGGCAGGACCCGCGGCACCAGGAAGCAGGAGAGCCCGCCCTCGGCCTGGGCCAGGGTCAGGAACATGTCCGACATCGGCGCAGAGGTGAACCACTTGTGCCCGACCAGGCGATAGCTGCCGTCGGACTGCGACGTCGCCGTGGTCGTGTTGGCCCGTACGTCGGATCCGCCCTGCTTCTCGGTCATCGACATGCCGGCGATCAGCCCGGCCTTGGTCTCCGGGTCACGCAGGCCGAAGTCATAGGTGCGGTTGGTGAGCAGCGGCTCGAACTTCGCGGCCAGATCAGGGTTGGCACGCAGCGCCGGGACCACGGCGTACGTCATGGAGATGGGGCAGCCATGGCCGGCGTCGACGTTCCAGACCGCGAACCCGGCGGCGCGGGCGACGTGGGCACCGGGGCGCTCGTCGGCCCACGGTGCGGCGTGGAGGCCGTGCTCGACGGCGATGCGCATCAACTGGTGGTAGGTCGGGGAGTACTCCACCTCGTCGACACGATGCCCGTAGCGGTCATGGGTGTGCAGGACCGGCTGGTGCCGCTCGGCGAGGCGACCCCACTGCTGCGCCTCTGCTGAGCCGGCGAGGCGCCCGAGTTCATGGATCTCCTCCAGCGCCCAGCCGGCGCCCTCGCGCTCAATGCCCTCCAGCAGCGCCGGGTCGGCGGCCGTGTCGTGCCCTTCGAGGGGCGGGACCTGATTGAAGACTTCATGCGTCGCGGTCATGCATCGATGTTACGCATTGATCGACAATTGTGTCCAGAGTTGTAGCGTGCCAGAGTGTGCGCCATGCCCACTCCGCTTCCCGCCCGATCCGTGGCCCTGAGCCTGCTGCTCGGGTCGCACCCGGCACGGATGAGCCCGGCAACCCTGGTCCGCGCCGGCGAGCACTTCGACATCCCGGCCGCCACGATGCGCGTCGCGCTGACCCGGGCAGTGGCCGCCGGTGACCTGCGCCGCGACGGCGCCGACTATGCGCTCGCCGAGCGCCACGCACTGCGCCAGCAGCGCCAGGACGAGGCGGTGGCTGCGTCGGGCAACGGCTGGGACGGGAGTTGGGAGATGGCGATCGTCGTGGTCGCTGGTCGCTCCGGGAAGGAGCGGGCTGCCCTGCGGGAGCGGCTCACCGCGGCCCGGCTGGCCGAACTGCGCGAAGGCGTCTGGACCCGCCCGGCCAACCTGCGCCGGCCCACGTCGTACGCCGGGGACCCGGTGCTCTCGGCCTGGAATGCGCGCCCTGCCGAGGCGTTGGCGGCACAAGCGGAGCTCGCCGCACGCCTGTGGCAACTTGATGACTGGGCGCACGAAGGGCGCCGGCTGATGGCGGAACTGCAGTCGACCAGCGAGCCCGCGCCCCGGCTGGCGGTGGCCGCACACCTGGTCCGCCACCTGACCACCGACCCGCTGCTGCCAGCCGAACTCCTGCCTCCCGACTGGCCCGGGGCGGCGCTACGCGATGCCTACGCCGCCTACCAGTCCGAACTCCGGGACCTGACTGCCGCAGTCGCCTGAGTGGTTCTCCCCAGGGTTGCCTCGGGCACTCCCGGCGGTGACCCGAAAGTCGTACGCTTGACGCATGGTGAATCCCGCACTCCAGTCCGCCATCGAAGCGATGAGCGTCGCTGAGCGCTTGGAGTTGGTCGATTTCATCGAGAGCACCGTCGAGAACGTCGCCATCACGATTGACGAGGACCACAAGTCGATGATCAGGTCGCGAGCGGCCGAACTCGAGGCCGATCCGACTATCGGCCTGACGTGGGCCGAACTCCAATCTCGGCTTGCGCGCCGAGCGTGACGAGTCGGACTGTCCTCTTCCACCCAGCCTGAGGCTCCGGCCACCTGACAGACTGGCCATCATGAAGTTCACCGAGCGCGAGATGACGATCGCCGTCGATGTCGTCGGCAAGACGCTGTTCGCCGCGAAGAAGGCGCCCTGGCGTCGGGCGAATGTGGACGCCGACTGGGAGAAGCTCAAGCCGATCGAGAAGTACCACCACCGCGCTGCCGCCGGCGAGATGATCCTCGGCCCCCTGGTCGCCCTGCCGGAGCGACCCACCATCGGAGCGACGCCGCAGTTCACCGACGAGGAACTCATCGAGGCGGCCACCGAGAGCACCCGCAAGCTGATGGAGCATCGCGACCCCGACGCGTGGGAGAAGCTCGGCGAGAAGAAGCGCAAGCTGCTGGTGAAGAGCACGATGGCCTTCGTGCGGATCGGCATCGACGCGATGCCGATCCGCCAGGACCCGGATGCGCTCGTGGTGCCCGACCACCTGTGACTCAGCGTCCCTGACCACTTGTGATCGGCGGCCCGGGCACCGGGGCCGTTACAGCGGCGCCTCCAGCGTCGCAGTGTCGATCACGAAGCGATAGCGCACGTCACCGGCGACGACCCGCTCGTACGCCGCGTCCACCTCGCTGGCGCTGATCGTCTCGATGCTCGCGCCGACGCCGTTGGCGGCACAGAAGTCCAGCATCTCCTGGGTGGCCGCGATGCCGCCGATGTTGGAGCCGGCCACCACCTTGGAGCCGGAGACCACGAAGCCGGGCCGGATCGAGAAGTTCGACGGCGGGAGGCCGACGTTGGCCAGCACGCCGAGCGGCTTGAGCGCGCCGAGGTAGAGGTTCATGTCCAGGTCCGCGCTGACCGTGTTGAGGATGAAGTCGAACGTGCCACGCAGGGCCTTGACCGCCTTCGGGTCGGCGGTGGCGACGTGTGCGCTGGCGCCGAGGGCGAGCGAGTCCTGCGCCTTCGCGTCCGAGCGGGAGAGCACCGTGACATCGGCACCCAGGGCGGCCGCGAACTTGACCCCCATGTGGCCGAGTCCGCCCAGCCCGATCACGGCCACCTTCGATCCCGGACCGACGCCCCAGCGCCGGATCGGCGACCAGGTGGTGATCCCGGCGCAGAGCAGCGGCGCGGCCACGTCGAGGTCGATGCCCTCGGGGATCGAGCAGACGAACCGCTCGGTGACCGCGATCTGGCGCGCATAGCCACCCCGGGTCGGCTCGCCGTCATAGCCGCGGCCGTTGTAGGTCATCACCGCACCGCCGGCGCAGAACTGCTCCTGCCCGTCCTTGCAGAACTCGCACTCGCCGCACGAGTCGACCATGCAGCCGACCCCGACCCGGTCGCCGACCTTGTGACGGGTGACGCCGGGGCCGACCGCGGCAACCACGCCGGCGATCTCGTGGCCCGGCACCATCGGGAAGATCGCCTTGCCCCACTCCTCGCGGACCTGGTGGATGTCGGAGTGGCAGATGCCGGCGTACTTGATGTCGATCAGCACGTCGTCGTCGCGCAGGTCGCGCAGCGGGACCTGGGTGACCTCGAACGGGGCGCCGGCGGATGCGGCCTGCAGGGCGGTGGTGGTGGTCATGGTCCCGAGGTTAGCCCCCGCACGGTCGGTCAGCCACGCACCAGCAACAGCACGCCCAGCCCCAGCATCACCACGGCGACGAAGCCGTCCAGGATCCGCCACGAGGACGGGCGCGCCATGAACCGCCGCAGCAAGCGGGCGCCGTACCCCAGCGCGGCGAACCAGACCAGGCTGGCCAGGACGGCGCCGAGCGCGAACGGCCAGCGGCCGTCGGTGCCCTGCGCGTTGCCCAGCGAACCGAGCAGCACCACGGTGTCCAGGTAGACGTGCGGGTTGAGCCAGGTCAGCGCCAGGCACGTGGTGATCGCGGCGGAGAGCCGGGCGCCAGCGCCGTTGCCGGCCGCTTCCAGTCCGCCCGTGGGCCGCACGGTACGCCGCAGCGCGAGGAGGCCGTAGCCGATCAGGAAGGCCGCGCCGAACCAGGTCAGCACGCGCAGCATGCCCGGGTGCTGCTGGACCAGGGCGCCGAGACCGGCGATCCCGGCCACGATCAGCACCGCGTCGGAGAGCGCACAAACCGCGACGACCGCACCGACGTGCTCGCGGCGCAGGCCCTGGCGCAGCACGAAGGCGTTCTGCGCACCGATCGCGATGATCAGCGAGAGCCCGGAGGCGAAGCCGAGCGCGGCGGGAGTGATCACAGGGAGGAACCTAGGCGCCGGGCTCGATGAAGACCAGCGCGGATTCCTGAAGGTTCCTTAGAGTTGCTTCATGAATGAGCTCGAGGTCGACACGCTCCACCTGAAGACCCTGGCCGCGATCGTGGACGGCGGATCCCTGGAGCGGGCTGCCTCCGCGCTGGGGATCACGCCCTCTGCGGTGAGCCAGCGGCTCCGGACGATGGAGCAGCGCCTGGGCCGGGTGCTGGTGCAACGCTCCCGGCCCGCGCAAGCGACCGAGGCCGGCCAGGCCCTGCTCCGCCTCGCCCGGCAGGTGCGCCACCTCGAACACGAGGCAGCAACGGCGCTGGGCGTCGGCGCGACCGGCCCGGTCGAGGTCCCGCTGGTGGTCAACGCCGATTCGCTGGCCACCTGGGCCCTGCCCGCACTCGCTCCCCTGGCCGCCAGCGGTTGCATCGTCCTGGACATCCGGCGCGAGGACGAGGCGCATTCGACCGACCTGCTGCGCGCCGGCGCCGTGATGGCGGCGGTCACCTCCACCCCCGAACCGGTGCAGGGGTGCACCGTGGACCGCCTCGGCGCGATGCGCTACCGGGCACTGGCGACGCCCGAGTTCGCGGCGCGGTGGTTCCCCGGGGGCGCCACCGCAGCGACCATCGCCATCGCCCCGACGATGGACTTCGACCGCCTCGACGACCTGCAGGACAGGTTCATCCGCCGCATCACCCGGCGTACGGTCGCCCCGCCGCGCCACCACGTGCCCGGCTCGGACCAGTTCGCCGACGCCGTACGCCGTGGCATGGGGTGGGCGATGCTGCCCGACCTGCAGACCGAAGCGGACCGCGCCGCGGGCAACCTGGTCGAGATCGGCACCCGGCCGGTGATCGACGTGCCGCTCTTCTGGCAGCGGTGGCGCCTGGACTCACCCGCCCTGGCCGAGGTGACCGCGGCGCTCCGGGCCGGGGCGGCAACCGCCCTCAGGTGAGCGGGTCCTCCCCCTGGAGCGGCACGCTGGTGGGGACCGGGGCCGGTTCGGCACCCGGGCCGACCCCGTTCACCTCGGGGGTGATCTGCCGCTCCAACCGGAGCGCGAACACCGCGAGCGCCACGCAACCGGCGAGCAGCACGGCGATGAAACTGGCGTGCAGGTGGTGGCGGAGCATGAAACCGGCGACCAGGGGTGCCAGCACCGCGCCCAACTGGAAGGACCCGGAGGAGAGGGCGTTGTAGCGCCCGCGCAGGTGGGCCGGGGCAAGGTCATTGGTGATCGCGGGCAGGGTCGGCTGCAGCAGGGTCTCGCCGCTGGCGAAGAGGGCATGGAAGACCAGCACCATGGTGGCCGCGGTGAGGGTGCCGGCGAAGGCGCCGGTGGCGCCGAGGGTCAGCCACGAGGCCGCCCAGATCGCGGCCATCACCATCACCACCCGGGTCCGGCGGTGGCCGTGGATCCGGCGCAGCACCCAGAACTGGAACCCGACGATGACGGCCGTGTTCACCGCGAAGGCCCATCCGATCACCCGGGTGGACACCTCGCTCACCTCGCGGGCGAACGCCGGGAACCCGGCCTCCATCTGGCCATAGCCGATGAAGGCGAAGACCAGCCCGATGCCGAAGAGGTGGAGCACCCCGGGGCGGCGCAGCAGCACCGGATAGCTGACCTTGACGCCGACCTCCTCAGCGGGCGTCTCGCTGCGGCCGTGCACGTGGCGCAGCGGGCCCATCATCAACACGATCGGGATCAGCATGCAGACCGCGTCGACCAGGAAGATGGTGGTGAACGTCTCCGGCCGTTGTACGTCGACATAGAAGCCGCCGACCACGCCACCGAGCCCGATCCCGAGGTTGACCAGGGCGAAGTTGATCCCGAAGTACTGCACCCGCACCGGCCCGTCGACGAGCGAGGAGATGAGCACGTTGAAGGCCGACCAGCCGCCGGCGTTGCAGATGCCGATGAAGAACATCGCCACCGCCACGGTGGGCACGTCGGTGGCAAACGCCAGGATGGCCACGCCGATGGCCTGGGCGCCGCTGCCGATGATCACCATGATCCGGGCGCCGAGGCGGTCGGTGAGGTTGCCGGCCAGCGGCGTCAGCACCAGCGCGATCGCGAACGCCAGCGCCATCATCGAACCGGCCACGTCCAGGGTCAGGTCGCGCACCTCGTGCAGGTAGATCACCGTGAACGGCAGCGTCAGCCCGCGGCCGAGCACCTGGAAGACCGTCGAGCAGAGGAGCCACCGGGCCGGCGTCGGCAGGGAGGCCCAGAACGACGAGAGGGTCATGGCATGCGCGTTGGGTCCCGAGGTCACCGGGACATTCTGCTCGCCCCCGCCAACGACGGCGAATGGTTATCGCCTCAGCGCATCACGTCCAGGTCGACCGGGCCGGTGATGCCGTCCACCCGGCCCCGGTCGCTGCGCTGCCACAGGTGCCACTCACCCGGCGGCGGTTCCTCGCCCACACGGCGTACCCACAGCGGCCGTTCCAGCGCCTCGACCATCGCATAGTGGTCCTCGAAGTCCGGGTGGAAGTAGACCACCACCTCTTCCCCGGTCGCGGCTTCCACCTCTTCGATGAAGGCCTCCACCTGGGCCAGCAGGGTCGCCTTCTCCGGCGGCGGGTCGCAGTTGCCGATCAGTTCCAGGTCGACCACCGGCGCCAGGTCCAGGTCGGCCTCGCCGAGGACCGCGACGAAGTGCTCTGCCTGCGGCAGCGGCGGCGCGCAGAGGGTGTAGTAGTGGTAGCCGCCGACATCGATCCCGGCGGCTCGGGCCTGGTGGGCGTTGGTCGCGAACCGGGGATCGGTGAAACCGCGCCCCTCGGTCGCCTTGAGGTAGGCGAACTCGATCCCGTCCGCGGCCACCCGCTCCCAGTCGATCACGCCTTGGTGGTGGGAGACGTCGATGCCGTGGCGTTCCTCCGCAGGTTCGGACCCAGACGGTTCGGACGCAGACGGTGACGGTCCCGACGACGCCGGGGGCGGCGCACTCGTGGCGCTCGGGCTGGGCGACGGCGACCCGGAGGACGGATCACCGGGCTGGCCCGCCTGGCCACAACCGGCCACCACCACGCACGCCACCACCAGCCCGGCGACACGGCGTACGACGGTCACCCGGGGCCGATCCCGCCGGCGTCCAGTGCGGCAATCATCCGCTTCGGCGCGGTCAGCCGGTACGACGCGTCGACCAGTTCGGCGACCTCGTCCCAGTCGGTGCCCGGGGCGGCCAGGTCGAGCGCCCGCCAACCGAACGCGCCCAGATAGGCAGGCACGAAGAACCGCTCGTCCTCGTCGAGGGCGGCCTGCTCGGCCTCCTCCACCTTGACCATCAGCGCACTGTCCACCTGGCGGTGCTCACCCGGCCCGAGCCGCTCCGATCCCCCGAAGACCACGAAGTTCTTCTTCACCCGGAAGTTCGGCCGCCCGTGCGAGACGTACTCCTCGGCGCCGGGATAGGCGAGCACCAGCGCGCGCAGGCGGACCAGGTGCGGGTTGTCGTCGTCGTACATCACCGGATGGGCCATGCCCGCGAGTCAACCACGTCACCGGGCCGCGCCGTACCCTTCACACCATGTTCCGACTCCGACCCGCGACCCCTGCCGACGCCGCGTCGATCGCGCTGGTGTGGGGCGCGGGCTGGGCGGACGGGCACCTGGGCAACGTGCCGCCCGCCCTGGTCGACGTCCGTACGCCGCACTGGTTCAGCCAGGCCGCGACCGAGCGGATCGCCAACGCCACCGTCGCCGAGATCGGCACCGGGACCGGCACCGACGGCGCGGCGGGCGTGGTTGCCGGCTTCGTGGTGGTCATCGACGACTGCGTCGACCAGGTGTACGTCGCCGCGCGGCACCGCGGGTCGGGCGTGGCGGCGGCGCTCCTCGACGCCGCCGAGCAGCAGGTGGCGGCCAACGGCCACGACCAGGCATGGCTGGCCGTGGTGCCCGGCAACGACCGGGCGATCGCCTTCTACCGCCGCCGCGGCTGGGTGGACCAGGGCCTCTTCGACCATGCCGCGCCCGGCCCCGACGGGCCGATCCCGACCCAGTGCCACCGCTACACGAAGGCGCTCACCGGCCACCGATGAGATCGGCCAGCACCGCGGCCTGGCTGTGGTCCACGTCCTTGGTCGCGGTGACCAGGGTGAGCCGCTTGCCGCGGACCACCCCTCGCAGCCGGTCCAGCGCCTCGGCGCCGTCGACCGTGTCGAGTTCGTCGCGAT
Organism: Nocardioides sp. AE5; assembly: GCF_031844485.1. NCBI lineage: Bacteria > Bacillati > Actinomycetota > Actinomycetes > Propionibacteriales > Nocardioidaceae > Nocardioides > Nocardioides sp. AE5. The sequence goes on along the minus strand of NZ_JAUZVI010000009.1, from coordinate 37,222 downwards.
AGCGGCGGGTGAACTCCTCGAACTTCTCCGGGTCGTGGCCGTACCACGTGCGCAGCGCCGTGGACGGGGCGACGTCCTTGTTCCAGTCGTCGAGGCGCAGGTCGTCCTTCTTGACCCCGCGGGGCCAGATCCGGTCCACCAGGACCCGGGTGCCGTCGTTGCGCGCGGGGGCGTCGTACGCCCGCTTGATCCGCACGTCGATGTCGTCCTTGCCGGCCATGGCTCCCACCATGCCGCGCGCAACGGCGCCCGTCCACACCCCCCGGGTCAGCTCCGGGCCGGCTCGCGCACCTCGCGGCGCAGGATCTTGCCGGTCGGGCCCTTGGGCAGCTCGTCCATGATCCACACCTGGCGGGGGTACTTGTAGGCCGCGACCCGCTCCTTGACGAACGCGATCACTTCCTCGGCGGTGGCGCTGGCACCGGCGTGCAGGGCCACCGCTGCGGCGACGTCCTCACCCAGTTACGGGTGCTCGATGCCCACCACGGCCTATGCCGAGGCCAACCTCAACGCCAAGGTCGCCGCCGAACACCTGCACGTGCACGTGAACACGTGCCATTGCCGCCTCGACCACATCGCCCAGCGAACCGGACTCGACGTGCGCAACTTCGCTGACATGCAGGAAGTGCTGGTCGCGATCCGGCCCCAGACCCCAGCGGAGAGGCCGTATTCGGAGTCGTTGGCGGGGTCTGGTCACCAGCGTGACGCCGGTCATGTGGCCGGGGCTTGGGAGCGGTTCACGGTGTTCGTCCCGGCCGGCTGTGGACTGACCACAAAGACCCGTAGCGTGTGCGCATGCGTTCACCGATCCCCGACTACCTCGACGAGGTCCTCACCGCCTGCTCGTACGACGTGGGTCGCGATGCCGGGCAGGTGGCCGACTACATCCCCGAGCTGGCGGCCGCGAACCCGGACCGGTTCGGGGTCTGCCTGGCCACCGTGGACGGTGCGTTCTACAGCGCCGGTGACGCGGACGCCGAGTTCACCATCCAGTCGATGTCCAAGCCGTTCGTCTATGCCCTGGCCATCGCGGACCGTGGCCTGGACGGCGTCCTGGCCAAGGTCGACGTGGAGCCGTCCGGTGAGGCGTTCAACGTGATCTCGCTGGAGGAGGAGTCCGGGCGCCCGGAGAACCCGATGATCAACGCGGGCGCGATCCTGACCCACTCACTGCTGGACGGGGCCGACGACCGCGAGCGCGCCGAGCGGATCCGTGACCTGTTCAGCCGCTCCGCCGGGCGCCAGCTCGAGATGGACGAGGACGTGTTCACCTCGGAGTGGAACACCTCGCACCGCAACCTGGCGATGGGCCACATGCTCAAGGCGGTCGGCGTCCTGGACGGCGACCCGGTCGAGGCGGTGCGCGGCTATGTGCGCCAGTGCGCCATCAAGGTGACCTGCGCGGACCTGGCGATGATGGCGGGGACCCTGGCCAGTGGCGGCGTACAACCGGTCACCGGCGAGCAGGTCTTCTCCCGCGAGCAGACCCGGCAGGCGCTGAGCGTGATGACCACGTGCGGCATGTACGACGCGGCCGGCGACTGGGTGACCACGGTCGGGATCCCGGCCAAGAGCGGCGTCAGTGGCGGCATCCTGGGTGCATTGCCCGGGCAGGTCGGGATCGCCGCCTTCTCCCCCCGCCTGGACGAGCACGGCCACAGCGTCCGCGGCGTGGAGGTCTTCGAACGACTCTCCCGCGACATGGGGCTGCACATGATGGACGTGGCCGCGCACCACGCCGCGACACTGCGCCAGCACTACGTCACCCGCGACGGGGCCAGCGCCGTCTTCCGGCTCCAGGGCAGCCTCCGCTTCGCCGGCACCGAGACGGTGGTGCGCGAGGTCAGTTCGACCGACTTCGACGAGGTCACCTCGCAGGTGGTGTTGGACTTCACCCGGGTCGAGGACGTGGACGACGTGTCGCGCCGGATGCTGCTGGAGGTGCTCCGTCGGCTCGCCCTGGACGGACTGGAGGTGCAGGTGGTCGACCCCGAGGGCATGTTGCCGGATCCCGATGCCGGCAGTGGAGTGCGGCCGGTGGTCCTGGACGCGGTGCCCGCCCGCGACTGACGCTGGTTGCGGTGTCGGCTGCTGTCATGTGGTGACGGCAACCGACACCACAACTCCTCACAGCAAGGTGAAGTCGACCCCGGTGTTCTCATAGGTGCTCCGGGCACGTCGGTCCCGGGTCAGCAGGTGGTGGCCGTGGTGCCGGGCCGTGGCCGCGACGAGCGCGTCCTGGATGGCGCCACCGCGCACCTGGGTCGGCGCCAACCGCTGGACGAGCGCGGCGTACGACGTGGCGGGCAGGCCCAGGGGCTTCAGGCCGGTATGCGCAAGGAGCGAGGCGGCGTCCGGCGCGGCCAACCGGTGTGGGGCCGGCAACCGGGTGAGGAGGCTGTAGCACTCCAGCAGGACGTGGGCCGGGACCGCGTCCACCCGGTCGCGCACGGTCGCGTGGGCGGATGAGTGCTCCGGGTCACTGGTCGCGCCCGGCGCTGACTTCCGGCAGGGAGCGGCCCAGGCCGGCACCGACCAGGCCGAGCAGGGCCAGGAAGACCAGTGCCGCCTCGTTGCCCCAGACAGAGAGCAGGCCGGTCACCGCTCCGGCGGCCAGGAGCAGCACGCCCATCGCCGTGTTGGCCACCGCGACGTACTCCGTACGCCGATCGCCCTCGGCCATGTCCACGACGTACGTCTTGCGGGCCAGCCGGGTGCCGAGGTGGACGATCGCCAACAGCAGGTACGTCGTGGGGTGCAGCCAGGCGGACTCGCGCAGCGTCGGCGACAACAGCGCCAGCAGGTAGCCGGCCGTCACCGCCGAGGCGCCCACCGCGCACCACACCATCAGCAACCGCGAGGAGGAGTCGGCCAGACGCCCGAAGAGACGTCCGCCGATCAGGTTGGCGACGCCCTGGGCCATCACGAAGAGGCCGAGCCCGGTGAGCGCATCGCCCTGGTGGGCCACCCCGATGGCGACCACGAACGGCGGGCTGAGCGCGGAGACCAGCAGCAACGCGCGGACCACGACGAAGCGCCGGAAGGGCGCGTCATCACGGAGCAGTCGCCAGGAACGGACAGCCCACCCGTCCTCGGCGGCCACGTCGGCAGGCTCGGTCTCCGGTTCCTTGACGGTGGCATAGAGCAGGAGGCCGACCACCCACATCGCGGCCGCGGCGAGCAGGAGCGCCCCCAACAACGGCGCATCGACGTCCCCGCCCCACACCTGCAGGGCGAGGCCGAGGGTGAGTGCCACCACTCCCGACAGCACGGTGACGACGCCGTTGATCTGGCCGCGCTCCCCCTTGGGGATGGTCCGCCCGAGCACGTCCTTGCTGCCCAGGGAGCAGAGCGCGCGCCCGAGCGCGAAGACCGCCAGTGCCACCGGCACCGCGATCCCTGCGGCCCACCCGGTCAGGGTGAACGCCACCAGTGCCATCGCCGCAGCGCCCGCTCCCTGGGCGAGGGCGCCGGCGACCCAGGCCCACTTGCGTGCCTGCAGCCGGCGCAGCCACGGCGTCAGCGCCGCCTGGGGCAGCATCGACCCGGACTCGCGGATCGGCACCAGCATGGCCAGGAAGACGCCGGGCGCGCCGAGCGTGGCGAGCAGCCACGGCAGCACCGTCTTCGCGTTGACGACCTGGTCGCCGATCCCCTGGCAGGCCTGGGCCCCGATCTGGCGTAGTCCGTTGCTGGCGATGTGCGGTTGGGCCGCCTCGGCCACCCCGCCGTCCGCCTCGTCCTGGTCCGGTGCTTCCTGGGGCTTGACCAAGCGGTGGAAGAGCCACGTCGTCGCGGACATGCTCCAGTCTCTCACCCGGGCGGCCGTACGGGGTGCGGTTTGCCGGGAACGTTCTGGGCGCCGGCGGTGTTGACCGGGCATGAAGAAGATCGGCTTCCTCTCCTTCGGCCACTGGACCCCCTCACCGCAGTCGCAGGTGCGCACCGCCTCCGATGCCCTGCTGCAGTCGATCGACCTCGCGGTCGCGGCGGAGGAACTGGGCGCGGATGGCGCCTATTACCGGGTGCACCACTTCGCCCGGCAACTTGCCTCGCCGTTCCCGCTGCTGGCGGCGATCGGGGCCCGGACCGAGCGGATCGAGATCGGCACCGGCGTGATCGACATGCGCTATGAGAACCCGCTCTACATGACCGAGGATGCCGGCGCGGCGGACCTGATCTCCGGCGGACGGCTCCAGCTCGGGATCAGCCGTGGGTCACCGGAGCAGGTGATCGACGGGTTCCGCTACTTCGGCTATGCGCCTGCCGACGACGACCATGCCGCGATGGCGCGCGAGCACACCCGGATCTTCCTGGACCAGCTCGAGGGCAAGGGGTTCGCCCAGCCCAACCCGCGCCCGATGTTCCCCAACCCGCCCGGCCTGCTCCGTCTCGAGCCGCACTCCGAGGGACTGCGTGACCGGATCTGGTGGGGCGCCGGGTCGCGGGCCACCGCCGAGTGGACCGCCGAGCAGGGGATGAACCTGATGAGCTCCACCCTGCTCACCGAGGACACCGGGGTCCCGTTCCACCAGTTGCAGGCCGAACAGATCGAGATGTTCCGCGACGCCTGGCGGGAGGCCGGCCACGAGCGTGAGCCGCGGGTATCGGTCAGCCGCAGCATCTTCCCGATCACCAACGACCTGGACCGTGCCTACTTCGGCGGTTCGGAGAGCGCCGACCAGGTCGGCCACATCGACGGCGGCGTGGCCCGGTTCGGCAAGACGTACGCCGGCGAGGTCGAGGAACTGGTCGCCGACCTGGCCCAGGACGAGGCGATCGCTGCCGCGGACACGTTGCTGCTCACCGTGCCGAACCAGCTGGGCGTGGACTACAACGCCCACGTGATCGACAACATCGTGCGCTACGTGGCCCCGGAACTGGGCTGGCGCTGACGACATAGCGGTAGCGTCGACACGTGGCATCCGAGGAAGAACAGATCCGCGACGTAGAGCGCAGTCTCGACGCTGGTGCGACGCGCCACCATCTGCGCGCGCGTCGCGCATGGGGCTTGGTCGGCACGCACACGAACCGTGACGATCGAGTGCAGGCAGAGCTGGCCCTGTGGCTGTGCGCTTGTTACAACGATGGCCCCTCGCCGACGTGGCTGATCTTCGGCAACGACGACGATCTCGCGTGGTGTTCGATGCCCGCTGGCATGGATGTCGACGATGTCGTCCATGCTGATGTCATAGCGGGTAGTCACACCTCGTCTGGAGAGGTTCTGGACTTCTTGGCGGGCACTACGTTGCTGCCTGGGGATTACTACGGTGAGAGCACAGTCGCTCGCCGCATCGCGAAGCGTCTGCTCGCGTCACCGTAGTGAGGAAGGAGTTTCCTGCCCTGCCGAGGCGGTAGATTTGAGACGTGGTCAGCATGGAACTTCGCGCCTCGGTCGACGCACTCAGTGACGCCGAGCGGATTGAGTTGCTCGCCTACATCGAGGGCACGCTTGACCTAGGCACCACACCGAGCGAGAAGCAGCATGCCTTGGCTGCGCAACGGCTCGATGCCTTGAAGACTGACGCGTCGTTGGGTCTGTCAATCGACCAGGCGATCGCTGCCGCCCGCCACATGACCGCATGAGCCACTGCCCATCCGGTTAGTGCACCGGAAAACTTGCACCAGGTGACTGCGATCCGGTGCACTAACCGTTCTCAGCCAGATGGTTTGTGACGCGCTTGTCGTGGAGAGCCTGCTGGCATGAGCTACGACCTCCTGGTGTTGACACCTGACGGACCTGGCGGACCGCGCGTGTTCGAACGCGTGCGCACGGTGCTGGACTCGATGAGGTCGGCCCTCGTCGATCCGCCGGCGGAGCCCGACGCCCGGATCGCTGCCTTCCACGACGAGATCACCGGCTTGTTCCCCGACGCTGGCGACGACGACGCTGACGCTGACGGCGGGGAGCAGGCCGAGGTGCCGTGGTCGATCTCGCCGCAGATCCAGGCACCGGACTGGCTCTACCTGTGCATCACCTGGTCCAGGGCCGAGGAACTGCACCACGCCGTCGACCGCCTCGCGGCCACCCACGGGCTCGCCGTCTTCAACCCCCAATCCGGGGTCGTCGTCCAGCTCCGGAGCACGCCCACGCTCCGTGCCTCGACCGAGAATGGCGACACGATCGACGATCCGTCCTCAGACGCGCTCCTCATGCTCTTCGAGGGCATCGAGGAGGGCACGAGTTCCTACCTGATCGTGGACGATCTCGCCGACGCGACGGGGCACACCTATGCGCAGACCTCACGCAACAAGGACGGGTCCTGGGTCGTGGAGCACCGCGACGGATCGCCGGATCGCCACTTCGGGACGACCGCTCCCGACATGGCATCGGCCCACGCGTTGATCGCCGGGTGGGCCCAGCAGGCGCCCGGTTGGCGCGAGTCGGCCACGTGGGAGCAGGTCTCCTTCTAGCGACTGGTCAGGCCCCGGACCGCTCGGCCAATCGCACCGCGGCGTGCCGCACGATGGGAGCCTCCTCCGGGTCGGCGGCGGCCTGCTCGGGGACCTGGCCGCCGAGCAGGGCAGCGGGCTGCGTCAGCCATCCCCACACGTGCCACGGATCCATCCCGGAGGCGAGCAGCGGCAGCAACACCGGCTCCAGTTCGGGACGGGGCTCGGCCGCTGCGTCGAACTGGAAGGCCGGGACCAGCCGCTGCTCGTCGCGGGGCACCACCAGCAGCCGGTTCTCGCTGGCCGCCTTGTGCACCAGGAAGCGGATCGCGTTGACCGATTCGCCGCGCACCCGTGCCAGTGCCTCGTAGTCGAACCAGTCACTGGCCAGCAACCCTGCCCGCACCTGCGCCCGACGGCGCAGCTGCAGCAGGTCCACCGGCACGGCGTACGTCGGATCCGAGCCGTCGCTGTGCAGCAGCGCGTTGAGCTCGGCGAGCTGGGTGGCGGTCAACGGGTCGCCCGTGTTGGGGTCGTGCCAGTGCGGCGTACCGTCCGGGTCGCGGGTGAATCCCGGCAGCCGGGCCTCGGCGAGCTGGTCGACCAGGTCGAGGTCGGTGAGCCAGTCGGCCAGAGCGGCCGCGAGCCGGGGGTCGGGCAGGTCCTCGCCCGCCGGCTGGCCGCAGTTGGAGCACCCGCATGACGTCACGGACCGATCTTCCCATCCGGGCGCGGGCAACCGGTCACCGGACGAAGATCGGCGCGACACGCCGAGGTTGCGGCGTGTCGCGCCGGTTTCCTCCGCCCCACGGGTTGCTGCGGGTCAGGAGAGCGTGAGTTCCACGATCGTGGCGACGTCCATGGTCGGGGTGGAGGCAACCACCGAGCCGCCAGCTCTCAGCGTGAACTCGGTGACCAGGTCGTTGTAGTTGTAGCCAGGATCATTCTTCGGCGCCAGCTCCATGTCGGAGCGGAGCTCGACGACGCCGTCCTCGATGGAGAGCACTTCGAAGGTGGCGACGCCGGTGAGAACGTCTATGCCGAAGGTGTCACCCTCGGTGACCTCGAACGTTTCGGTTTCCGGGACCGGGTCGTCGTCGGGGTCCCACCCGTTCCACGTGGTGGCGACGGCGGTGATGGTCACGGTTTCCGGTTCCTGTCCCGGATCCCCGGCCTGGCCGCCGGGGCCGTCGCCGCTGGTGTCGCAAGCGGTCAGGGAGGTGCCGAGCAGGAGCACGACGAGGACGAGGAGGGAGCGCAACAAGGAGTTCATGCCTGGTCCGACGGAGCGCCCGGCGATCCGGTTCCCGTGGGTCAGTCAGGCAGCAACTTGGTGCGGAAGAGCCCGAGTACGTCGTCCAGTGCGGCGCGGGTGCGGCTGCCGGGGGCGTCCACGTAGTGCTCGGTCAGCACCGAGTGCGGCGCGATCAGGGCATCAGGGTTGGCGTCCTCGTCGTCCAGCTCGACCGCCACGAACGCGTCGCCGAGTTGTTCGCGCAGCCACGCGAACCGTTCGCCGGGCACCAGGACGTCGCTCTTGAACCGGAGCCCCATCACCTGCAGGTCGCCGGCGGCGCACCGCTGCTTGACCACGGCCAGGTCGGAGTCGGAGATGTCGGTGCCGCGCTTGCGACCGGGCAGGACGGCCAACGGCAGGGACGGCTGGGAGAGCACCGGTGCCAGCATCCGCTCGTCGGTGGCCATCGCCAGCGCGAACCCCCCGGTCAGGCACATCCCGACCGCGCCGACGCCGGGTCCGCCGCACCGCTCGTGCTCGTGTGCGGCCAGGGCGCGCAGCCAGGTGACGACCGGGGAGGTCTTGCCGGTGGCGAAGAGGCTGAACTCGCGGCTGACGCAGATCTTGCCCAGCGAGCGCCCCATCGTGCCGAGCGTGCCGAGCCGTCCGTGCGCGGCGATGTCGGGGTCGCGCCCCGGCATACCGAACAGGTGCGGCATCGCGACGCTGAAGCCGGCATCGCGCACGGTGCGGGCAAAGTCGGCCACCCTGGGCGTGATCCCCGGGATCTCGGCGATCACGATCACGGCCGGTCCGGTGCCTGCCCGATAGACCGGCCGGGTGGACCCGTCGGCGGTGAAGTCGCTGCGCTCGAAATCGAGGAGTGGATCGTCTGCCATGAGGGAAGCCTAGGGCCATGACCCGATTGAGTGACTCACTTCCTGACCACATCACCCTCCCCGACGAACTCGAGGCCGCCTGGGCCTGGATGGAGGCACAGGGCTGGGGCGGCACCGGTGCCGACGGCAGTCCGTTCCTGACGCCATACGCCGGGGACGTCCAGCTCGGTGTCGTCTTCGCCACCGGGTCACTGGCTGGCTGGTTCGAACCGGACAGCCCGGCAGCGGCCCGGTTGCTGCCGATCGCCGAGATCACCGGCAGCGGATCGATCGGCGCACTCTGGGTGGACGACGACGGGAAGACCCGGGTGGTGGCCCTGGACTCGGAGGGGTCGGCGTACGTGCTGGCCGAGACGGCGCTGGACTTCCTGCGCCTGGTCGCCATCGGCCACGCCGAGCTGCACGAATGGGACCTCAGCCTGGAGCCGGAGGACGAGGAGTCCGTGGAGGCGCACGCGGAGTTCCGGGCCTGGCTGGAACAGGAGTACGCCGTCCAGGTGCCGGAAGTGTGGGAGGCGGCCGACTCCGAGGACGACTTCGCCCAGTGGGTCGCCGTGCAGCGCGGCGAGGTTGCCCCTGAGCCGGACCCTGTCCCCGAGGGACTGCCGGCCGACGCGGTCGATGGTGACGTCGCCGTGATGCTCGGCCTGCTCGGCCAGCCCGACGCGGGGACGGCTCTGGCCGAACTGGTCGGCATGCCGGGCGCGAAGCCGGCCCAGTTGCGCAAGGCCGGGGTGGAGTTCGAGACCCGCCGCAAGGCGCTGGACACGGTCTGGGTGGACCCGGCGGCCTATCCGCATCCCGAGCGGCTGATCAGCGAGCCGCCAGCCGGGGAGCCGGAACTGGTCGGCAGCGGCTGGGTCCGGTACGTCGTGGGCGGACGCTACCTGCACCTGACCTGCGAGCCCGGCGGGCCGATCACGCAGTTGACCCTGATGGTCGAGGGGCCTTGAGCCGGTTCACTGCAGGGTGAGGGTGATGAAGGTGGCGGCGTCCTCGCTGGGCGTGGAGAGTTCCAGCGGGACGCCCCGGTCCAGCACGTGCAGCCGGGGCAGGTCAGGGCGATAGGTGCCGTGCTTGCCGACGGCCAGCAACGGTCCCTGGCCCAGGTCCAGGGTGGCGGTTTCCGCGCCGACCGCGGTCAGGGTGAAGGTCGCGGTGCCGCCGATCACGTCGATCTGGAAGTCTTCGCCGATGGCCAGTTCGACGGTCTGCACCTCGGGCTCAGGGAGTTCCTCGGGGGCCACCCAGCCGCTCCACCGCTCGACGACCACGTCGATGGTGACGCGTTGTTCCTCGTCACCTCCGACAGCGCTGTTCGCGGAGCCACAGGCCGCGAAGAGCGGGGCGATGAGCAGCAACAGGAGTGCGGTGAGCGGGGTGATGGTTCGCGTGTTCATGCAGGTGGGACGGGGAGTCCGCGATTCTGGTTCCGCATTCGCGAAGAGGGTTGTGGATAACTCCTGCAGCGTCGGCGCGATCCCGTCAGGATGGCCGACATGACTTTTCAAGACCTGCCCCGCGGCTGGGGTGACGGACCACTGGACCACGACCTGCTGCCCGACGTGGTGGACCTCCTCGTCAGCGAGAGGGAACGCTTCGGTGGCTGCCTTATGCTGCTCATCGTGCGGGGTGACGGACGGCTCCACCGCGAGCCGATCCTGATCAGCGAGTTGCCGCTGCACACCGGGCCCGACGGCTCGGAAGCGGTGTTCCACCACATCCTCGAGACGATCGCCCCCGACGGCGGCACCCTGGTGGTTGCCCGGGGACGCCGCGGCCCGGCCGAGGTCACCGCCGATGACGCCGGCTGGAGTGCGTTCCTCCGCCGTCACCTGGGCGATGCGCTGGTCGGCTTCTTCCTCGCGACACCCGGCTCGGTGATCGAGGTGCGCGACGGAGCGGCTGCCGCTTGAGCGGGTGTTCTCGACGCCGGACATCCGTGTCCCCACGGTCCTTTTTGGCGGGACGGATGAATGGCCGGGAGTAGCATGCGAGTCATGAGCGATGAAGATCTTGCTCGAGCGATCATCGATCACGCTGCCGTGGCCTCTTCTCCGGTGATCGAGCTCTTGACGCAAGGTCACGAGTGGCGCCAAGCCGGCATCAGCGCGCTCAGCCTTGGCCTCAAGGCCGACGTCACCTTCCCGTCCGAGTTGCTTCGTGCCGCACTGGAACGGTGGCAGCCGGACATGGGCCCGGTCCTGGCAGATCGCTTCGCCAAGGCACTGGCACGCGCTGCCGCTTGAGCGCCGTGGTCAGCGCCGTGCCCAGTCCTCCGTGGCGACTGGGCACGGGCCACCGGCCCTCACGCCTCCGCGAGGGAGCGGCGCGAGGTCTCCGGCGCCTTCCAGCCGGCGGTGATCGTGATCAGGCCGAGTGCCATCACATAGAGCGCCACCGGCCACCAGGCCCCGCCGGCCAGGGTGGACAGCGCCACCGCCAGGAACGGACCGAAGCCACCGAAGACCACCGCAGCCACCTCACGGCTGACCGCGGCGCCGCTGTAACGGGACTCGGTGCTGAACAGTTCGGCCAGCAGCACGCCCTGGACACCGAAGGCGATGCCGACACTGCCACCCTGGGCGAGCGCCAGGGCGACCATCGCCAGCACCGGACGGTCGGTGTTGACCAGCCAGAAGAACGGGAACGCGAAGCAGATCACGAAGGCAGCACCGGTCATCAGCACCGGACGGCGACCAACGCGGTCCGAGGCCAGGCCGGCGATCGGGGCGACGATCATCACCACGACGCCGGCAATGACCAGGCCCAGGGTGCCCACGGAGCCGTCGTACCCGCGGTCCTTGAGGTAGGAGAGCGCATAGACCTGGTAGAGGTGGCTCAGCGCCAGGGGTGCAGCGACGAGCCCGCCGACCAGCACCATGGAGCGCCACTGGGTGCGGAAGAGGGTGCGCAGCGGCGCCTTCTCCGCGACCTCGGCCTCCGTCTCGGCCTCGGTCTCACGCTGGAACTCGGGGGTCTCCTCGATGTGCAGGCGGATCCACAGGCCGAGCAGCACCAGGACCAGGCTGGCCAGGAACGGCACGCGCCAGCCCCATGACTCGAACTGGGCGTCAGTGGTGATCGCAGTCATCAGCAGGACCGCACCCGAGGAGAGGACCAGTCCGAGGTAGACGCCGGCCGCGGAGAGCGAGCCATAGAGCCCGCGGCGGTTGTCGGGGGCGTATTCGACGGCGAAGACCGAGGCGCCGCTGTATTCGGCGCCCGATCCCATCCCCTGGAGCAGCCGGGTGATCACCAGCAGGATCGGCGCCCAGACACCGATCATCGCGTGGGTGGGCAGCAACGCCATCGCGAAGGTGGCCAGCCCCATCAGCAGCAGGGTGGCGATCAGGGCCGGGCGTCGGCCGTACTTGTCACCGATGTGGCCGAAGACCATCGCTCCGAAGGGCCGGGCCACGAAGCCTGCACCGAAGGTGGCCATGGCCAGCAGCAGCGAGACCGACGGGTCGGAGTTGGGGAAGAAGACCACCGAGAAGACCAGCGCGGAGGCGGCGCCATAGAGGAAGTAGTCGTACCACTCCAGGGCGGAGCCCATCAGGACGGCGCCGGCAACGCGGCGCAGGGTGCCCCGATCGACGCCACTCGTGGGCGGCTCGATGGGGTCCGGCACGGGGATGGCCGGTGCTTCATGGGTCATGGTCATGACGTCTCCAGATCGGATGGTGTGGACGGAGCGAAGGGGGCGGTTCAGGGGGCGGTGGGAGTGTCGGCCCGGCGCTCCAGCGTCCGGGCGTCGGCGGCAGCGACGGCCGCGGCATAGTCGAAGCGGCCGGATTCCCAGCCGTCCTCGAGGGGGGACCAGAAGAAGAAGGAGACCTTCCGCTCCACGAAGCGCCAGCGGCCGTCGTCGCAGCGGCGCATCTTGTCGGCGTACCGCCCGGCGGCGATGTGGGCACGGCCCTCGACCACGCAGGGCTGGTCGAGCCAGGTCTGGCCGGTGGCCTCATCGCCGGCGAGCTCGATGGTCTCGTTGCTGCTGAAGTGCCACCAGGCCTCGAGTGCGCCTTCCTGCAGGCCGGGGAAGAAGGCGCGGAGGTTGTCGCGACCGCGCACCTCGGAGAGGCCGATGAAGGCACCCTCGGGGGTGAAGAGCTCGACCAGGTCGTCCCAGTGGCCGTCATCGAGGAGCTGGCAATAGCGGGCGCGCAGCTGCCCGATCTCGTGCAGGTCCTCCAACCTGCGGACCCGTGCCTCGAGGCTCATCCCGATGTCCTTCGTCCGTGGTGTCGTGTGCCCCGTGGTGCGCTGGGTCACATCTTCTGTTCACTCGACGGTAAGAGCCCGGGACTCATAGTGGAAGTATCTATTTACCTATCCACTTAGAGGCTGTCAGTATTAGTGGATGGAACTGCGCCACCTCCGCTACTTCGTCGCGGTCGCCGAGGAGCTCAACTTCAGCCGGGCTGCCGAGCGGTTGCACATGGCCCAGCCGCCCTTGTCCCAGCAGATCAGGCAACTCGAGGACGAACTCGGCTCCCGCTCTTCCTGCGCACCACCCGTCGCGTCGAGCTGACCACGGCCGGAGAGGCCTATCTGACCCGGACCCGCGAGATCCTCGACGCCGTCGATGACGCCGGCGAACATGCCTCCCGGGTCGCGGCAGGGCGCGTCGGCAAGCTGACCGTCGGGTGCGTCGGCTCCGCGACGTACAGCCTGCTGCCCACGCTCGCCCGCAGCCTGCGCGCCGAACTGGCCGACGTGCAGTTCGGCTTCCGCGGCGAGATGCTCTCCCCCGACCAGATCGCCGCGCTCCACGGCGGCTCGCTCGACATCGGACTGATGCGTACGCCGCCGGACAGCGCCGGCCTGGCGATCCACCCAGTCCGCCGCGACCGGTTGATCGCCGCCGTCCCCCAGGGCCACCGGCTCGCCGACGCGGCCGAGATCCGGATCAACGACCTGGCCGGCGAGGAGCTGGTGATCCACGCCGGCGGCGGCCGCTCGGTGATGAACGACGTGGTCCAGCGGACCTGCCGGGCGGCGGGGTTCGAGGCGACCGTGGCCCATGAGGTCGCCGAGACCTCGACCCTGGTCACCTTCATCGCGGCGGGCCTTGGCATTGCCGTGGTGCCCGAGCCCACCTCGGTGCTCGCCGTACCCGGGGTGGCCTTCGTGCCGCTGGCCGAGGCGCCGTACGTCGACCTGGTTGCCGTGGTCCGCGCCGACGACGAGGCGCCGGTGCTGGCCCGGGCGCTGCAGGTGTTGCGTCGCCTCAGGGGCGCAGAACCGGCCGCTCAGGAAGGCTCGGAGGGCGACGCGTCGGACGCCCCGTAGGTCGCCACGAACCGCTCGATGACCGCGGGATCTGGTCGCTCCCCGTCCGGGAGCATCTCCATCGCGCCGAGGAAGAACGAGGTGAAGCCCAGCGCGGGCAGGGTCCAGGCGCGGGCCCATCCGGTGTCGAAGGGGTCCAGGTCCAGGCGTACGTCGACCAGCACGTCGGGCAGCATCCGTGCCTCCAGTGCCGTGCCCTGGATGAAGGATCCTCCGATCACGGCGATGTCGTCGAAGGTGATCCCCGGGCGGGGACGGCACCCGAAGACGGCAGCGACGTCGCGATAGAAGGTGCTCAACCGTTCCACGAAGGCGACCTCGGTCCGGGCCAGGATCGCCTCGGCGAGGTCGCGGTGCTCGGGCTCGACCGAACCGAGGGAGGCAACGATGCCGAGCACGGTCTGGAAGCCAGCCGAGGCATGCAGGTCGGTGAAGTTGCGGCTGGCGCCGACCCGGCAGATCTCCACCAGCAGGGCACGTCGCCCGTCGGCAGTGGCCAGCAGGTCAGCGCTCGCGGCGACCGCAGCAGCCAGCGATCCGCTGGCGCCGGAGGAGAAGACGTGCTGGGTCTGCGACGCCTCCTCCACGACGGCCAGGTAGAGGTCGGCCAGGAACGCGTCGCGGTCCTTCCAGGCCCGATAGGCCGCGGTCCGCGAGACGTCAGCGGCCTTGATCACGTCCTCGAATCCGACCCCGCCGATGCCGACGGTCAGCCCGGTCTCCCGGAAGGCCCGCAGGCCCGCCTCGAGGATGCGGCGGCGTGCCTCCTCGGCCGGGATCCGGGCCCGGCGTTCGGCGGGAGGCGACGCGTTCACGCGCCCAGTTTAGGCGTGTCGGCGTGCGCCCGGGCGTGCTCCGTGATTCCTCAGGCCCGGGCGTGCACGGCGTACCAGTCCAGGAGCTCGGGCGCATCCACGCTGCCGGGGTCCAGGGCCCCGCTGAGGTCCTTGCCGGCGAGCACCTTCTTCACCGGCACCTCGAGCTTCTTGCCGGTGCGGGTGTGCGGGATGCCGGGAGCGGCGATCACGTCGTCGGGGACGTGGCGCGGCGAGGCATGCGAGCGGATCGCTTCCTTGATCCGGGTGGTGAGGTCGTCGTCGAGTTCGACGCCGTCGGCGAGCACCACGAAGAGCGGCATCCAGTAGCCGCCACCTTCCAGTTCCAGGCCGATCACCAGCGCCTCGCGCACCTCGGGCATCGCCTCGACCGGCTCGTAGATGTCGGCGCTGCCCATCCGGATCCCGTTCCGGTTCAGGGTCGCGTCCGAGCGGCCGTGGATCGCCACCGATCCGTGGTCGGTGATGGTGATCCAGTCGCCGTGGCGCCAGATCCCCGGATAGGTGTCGAAGTAGGTGTCGGTGTAGCGCGCGTCGCCGGGGTCGTCCCAGAACTTCACCGGCATCGACGGCATCGGACGGGTCACCACCAGTTCACCGACCTCGCCGCGGACCGGCTCCCCGGCCGGGTCGAAGGCGTCCAGCGCCACCCCGAGGCACGGCCGGGACAACTCCCCGGCCCAGACCGGGGTGGTCGGCGCCGTAGCGACGAATGCGCTCACCACGTCGGTGCCGCCGCTGATCGAGGCGATCTGGACCACGTCGGGCAGTTCGTCGGCCAGCGCAAGGTGGCTCAGCGCCGGGAACGTGGCCCCCGAGATGCCGACCCGGCGCAACCGGGACAGGTCGTGGTCGCGCGGACCGACCCCGGCCTTCTGGCACGCCGCGACGTACCCCGGGCTCATCCCGGTCGACGTCGTGCCGGTGGCTGCGGTGATCGCCCATACCTGGTCGGTCGCCGGGTACGCCGCGGAGCCGTCGTACGTGACGATCGAGGCGCCGGTGAGCAGGCCGCTGACCACGAAGTTCCACATCATCCACGACGGCGTCGTGTACCAGAAGACCCGCTCGCCGGGGCCCGCGTTGAAGTGGAGCGCGGCGAGCTTCGCCTGCTCCAGCCAGGCGCCGCCGTGGCCGTGCACGATGCCCTTCGGCTTGCCGGTGGTGCCCGAGGAGAAGAGCACCCACAGCGGATGGTCGAACTCCACCTCCACCGGCGCGAACTCCTCCCCGGACCCCAGCGCCTGCTGCCACGCGGGCCCGGCGACGTCGAAGCTGCCGACCAGTGAGCCCAGCGCGCCCTTCAGTTCGGCGACCACCTCGCTGCGGTCACGTTCCTTGCCGCCGTGGACGTAGGAGTTGGCGTGGACCAGCACCTTGGGTTCGAGTTGGCCGAAGCGGGCCAGCGCGGCCGAGGCGGCGTAGTCCATCCCGCACACTGACCAGATCGCCCCGATGCTCGCCGCGGCCAGCAGCGCCACCACCGCATCGGCACTGTTGGGCAGGTAGCCAACCACCCGGTCGCCCTTCTCGACGCCCAGGGCACGGTACGCCGCAGCGACACCGGCGACCTGCGAGCGCAACTGGTCCCAGGTCAGCTCGAACGTGGCGTCCGGGTCCTCGGTCATCGAGACGATCGCGACCTCGTCGCCGGGGCGCCCCTCGAGCGCGGCCGCGGCATAGTTGACCCGCGCCTGCGGGAACCAGGTCGCACCCGGCATCTGCTCCCGGGCGAGCACCGGCCCGGGCAGCGGACGGCCCAGGAACTCCGCGACCAGCGACCAGAAACCGGCCAGGTCCTCGACCGACCAGCGCCACAGTGCGTCGTACCCGGCGGTGCCGGAGGCGGAGAAGTCGCGCCCGGTCCGCTCGCCGGCCAGCCGGGCGAACTCCTCGATACGGAACGGGGCTTCGGCAGGCGTGGGGGTCCAGTCGGGGTCAGTCATGCTCCGACACTAGGGGTTACCGGCGAGTCATTCATCCGATCGCGAGCGTCTGTGTCGCGGCGGCGCGGCGCCGCGCTGTGGAACGATCAGCGCATGATCGACTCCCAGACCCTGCTCAATCTCGGACTCGTCGTGGTCTTCGTGCTCGTGGGCGGGGTCTTCGCGGCCACCGAACTGGCGCTGGTCTCGCTGCGGGAGACCCAGGTCAACCAGCTCGAGGAGCGCGGCGGGCGCGGCGCCCGGGTGGCCTCGATCGCCCGCGACCCCAACCGGTTCCTCTCCGCGGTGCAGATTGGCGTCACCGTGGCCGGGTTCTTCTCCGCGGCGTACGGCGGATCCACCCTCGCGCCGGACATCGCGCCGTACCTGGTCGACCTGGGCCTGGGCACCGACGCGGCCGACACCGCCGCACTGGTCGCGATGACGCTGCTGATCGCCTACCTCTCGCTGGTCTTGGGCGAACTGGTCCCCAAGCGGATCGCGCTGCAGCAGCCGAGCCGGATCGCGACCATCACCGGGCCGCCGCTGGCCCGGTTCGCCACCGCGATGCGGCCGGTGATCTGGCTGCTCTCGGTCTCCACCAACGCCATGGTGCGCCTGCTCGGCGGTGACCCCAACGCCACCTCCGACGAGGTCAGCACCGAGGAACTGCGCGAGATCGTGACCAGCCACGAGGGCCTGGCCGACGAAGAGCGGCAGATCCTCAGCGACGTCTTCGCCGCGACCCACAGCACGCTGAAGGAAGTGATGCAGCCGCGCGGCGACGTGACCTTCGTCGAGGGCACCATGCCGCTGGTCGAGGCGGTCGCCTGGGCCCGCGACCAGGCCTATTCGCGCTATCCGGTGACCGGGCGCAACTTCGACGACGTCACCGGCTTCCTGCACGTGCGCGACCTGGTCGCCGTCGACGCGGGCGACACCCGCACCGTGGCCGACGTACAGCGGCGGGTGCTGCACCTGCCCGGCACCAACCGGGTGCTGCCCAGCGTGGTCACCCTGCGCGAGGAGCGCACCCACCTGGCCATCGTGGTCGACGAGTTCGGCGGCACCGACGGGATCGTCACCCTGGAGGACCTGGTCGAGGAGGTGGTCGGCGAGATCGCCGACGAATACGACACCGAGCCGACCCCGACCCACGACGACCGGGCACCGGGCGAGCCGATCGAGGTTGCCGGACACCTGAGCATCGAGGACTTTGCCGAGGAGACCGGGTGCGAACTGCCCGACGGTGACTACGAGACCGTGGCCGGTTTCGTCATCGCGCAACTGGGGCGCCTGGCCGTCGTGGGCGACGAGGCGGACGCAGCGACCATGGTGCTGCGCGTGGTCGGGGTGGACGGCAATCGGATCACCCGGATCCTGGCCGTCCCGAAACCGGATGCGGCGGTTGACGACCAGGCGTAGGATCCCTCCGTGCTGGGCATCACCGACCTCTCGACGTACCTCATCGGTCTCGTCCTGATCATCCTGCTGCCCGGGCCGAACTCGCTCTACGTCCTGTCCGTCGCGGCACGCAAGGGCGTCGGGGACGGCTACCGGGCGGCCGCTGGCGTCTGGGCCGGCGACACCGTGCTGATGGTGCTCTCCGCCGCGGGCGTCGCGTCGCTGCTGCAGGCCAACGAGTTCGCCTTCGGCGTGGTGAAGTATCTCGGCGCCGGCTACCTGGGCTGGCTGGCGATCTCGATGATGCGCTCGGCCTGGTCGATGTGGCGCACCCGGCGCGACCTGGTCGCCGAGGGAGCCCCGCAACTGAGCCCGCGCCGCGAGCGGCCGTTCCGCCGCGCCCTGGTGATCAGCCTGCTCAACCCCAAGGCGATCCTCTTCTTCGTCGCCTTCTTCGTGCAGTTCGTGGACCCGGCGTACGCCTCGCCGGCGCTCTCGTTCCTCTTCCTGGGCATCCTCGCCCAGATCGCCAGCGCCACCTATCTGAGCGTGCTGATCTTCGGCGGCACCCGGCTCTCGGAGGCGTTCCGCAAGCGGCGCGGCGTCTCCGCCGGCGCCACCTCGGCGGTCGGGGCAGTCTTCCTCGGCTTCGCGGTAAAGCTGTCCCTGACCTCGAGCTGACGCCGGCGTACGCCGTGGCTCAGGCCTGCTCGAGCTCGCCCACGGTCACCTTCGGGTTCGGGATGCTGCCGCCGGAGAAGAAGAACCCACCGCCACCGAAGTAGTAGCCGCCACCGCCGCCACCGCGCCCGGCCGGCGGCTCCGGCCGCTTGTCGAGGCCCTCACCACAGAGCTGGCCCTCGAGCTGGCCGTTGATGTAGACGTCGTGGCACTGCTCTTCTGCGGGCTTGGACGGCTTGGAAGGCTTGGTCGGCCTGTTGCGGAGGTCGTTGATGTCGCCGCATCGGGAGTCCTGCGAGTAGTGGTTCACCCCGTCGACCTGGCTGACGTAGACGCCCGGGGCCGCTTCGTGGCATCCGCGCGGCGCTGCCGAGGCAGTGGTGGCCGTGGCGATAGCCAGGCCGGAGAAGGCGGTCGCGATCGTGGCGACGAGGACAAGTGTTCGCTTCATGGTGGAACCTTTCCGAGAGTGGTTGCTTGCCTGTGGTCAGACGCCAATCAACCAGTCCCGGTTCCGTGCGCACCAGCGGAATGTTCCGCCGCTCCCCCGATCAGTCGCGGCAGCTAGCCGCCGAGGGCCGCGGTGAGCCGCTTGCGGGGCTCGTCGGAGGTGAGCAGCACCTGCTGCTCGCGCGATTCGGCCAGGAGTACGTCGGCCGCCGGCGCGCAGTCGTCCAGGGCGAGGGAGAAGATCCGCTTCGCAGCGACCAGGGAGGCGCGGGAACTGCCCAGGATCTCCCGGGCCAGGCGCATCGCCTCGGCGTGCGGGTCCTCGGCCGTGCGGGTGACCAGGCCGATCTCGGCGGCCTCGGCGCCGCTGACCTGGCGCCCGGTGTAGACCAGTTCGCGGGCCACGTCACCGCGCACGCATCCGCGCAGCAACGGATAGCCGGCCATGTCCGGCACCAGGCCCCAGCGGGCCTCCATCACGGCAAGCTTCGTGGCCGGCTCAGCGATCCGGATGTCGGCGCCGAGCGCGATCTGCAGGCCGCCACCGAAGACGACGCCGTGCAGCGCCGCGATCACCGGTACGTCGATCGTGCGCCAGCCCCATGCGACCTGCTGGAACATGTTGGCATCGCCGTGCGTGCGCACGTTGAGGTCACCCAGGTTCGCCGGGTCGCCGAGGTAGGCCAGGTCGATGCCGGCGCAGAAGGAGCGCCCGGCACCGGAGAGGACCACGACGTGTACGTCGTCGCGTCCACCGATCTCGTCGATGGCACCGAGGATGCCTTCGAACATGGCCGCATCGAGGGCATTCATCTTGTCGGGGCGGTTCAGCACCACCTCGGCGATGCCGTCGTTGACCTCGATCGTGACCCTGGGCTCGCTCTGCGTCATGGCGTCAGCCTACGACGTACGCTGGCGACGGACGACGGACATGACCGCACCGATGAAGGGAGCCCGTCGTGGAGCACCGAACCACACTGCGCCGCACCGGACAGCGCCGGAGCATGCGCGCCCTTGCCGTGGCGGCCACTGCTGGCCTGGTCCTGGCCCTGCCCGCCTGCTCGAGTGACGACGAGGCCGGGCCGTCCGGCTCGACTCCGACTGCCCCGGGCAGCAGCGCCGCCGCCGACCCGACGGGCGCTTCCCCGACTGATCCCGGCTCGACCGGCTCTGACGACACGACCGCCGGCGAGCTCGCCGAGGAACCCGCCGCGGACGCGACCGCGCTCGTCACTGCGGGCCGCACCGCCGAGGCAGCGGTCGACGGCAGCACCCTGTCCTCGATCGAGGCGGAGCGCGACGGCACCTGGGAGATCGACGTGGTCGACGCCGACGGCACCCGGTTCGAGGTGATCGTCTCCGCCGACGGCACCACGGTGGTCAGCGGTCCGCGGGAGGAGCGAGACTCTGCTGACGACAAGGCCGAGCACCGCGCCGAGGTCCAGGGCGCCACCGTAGACTTCGAGGCGGCAGCGAGCGCCCTGCTCGAGGAGTTCCCGGGCGGCCAGGTCACCGAGCTCAGCCTCGACACCGAGGACGGCCGGGTCATCTGGGAGGCGGACGTGATCGACAGCTCCGGCCAGCGGCACGAGGTCGACCTGGACGCCGGCACCGGCAAGGTGCTCTCCAGCGAACTCGACGACTGAGGGCCGACGAGCGCCATCCGCTGCCGCTGGCTGTTACTGCTGCCGCTGGTCCGGCCCTGACCGCGGCAGACTGATCAACGATGTCGGTTGCAGTCACGTGGTGCCAGCAGACGACACGACAACTCGTGTTGATGCCGCACGCCAGCCCGGCCCACTCCTCAAGCGCGACCGGTGCTGAATCAGGCCCACCCTGCGGGGCTCGCCTCCGCCACACCTCGTCCCTCGGCGTACCTCCGGCTCACTCCTCAGGCGCGGCCGGTGAGCACCTTGAGCGCAGCGCGGGCCAGGCGCACGAACCGCGGCAGCGCACGGACGTCGAGCGCCAGGGAGAACACCGTGTCGGTGCCGACGGAGGCCGGGGCGCCGTCGAAGCGTTGCTCCAGCCAGGCAATCATCCGCGGCAGGCCCAGCACCATCAGGGTGATGTGCTCGCTGGCTTGGTCGCGCAGGTAGCGCACCTGCGCCCCGCCGTCGACGTACTTGGCTACCTGGGCATCCACGTCGGCGACGTCGATGATCTGGTCGTGCACCCCCTGCACCACCAGCAACGGGCAGGTCGGGATCCGGGAGCCGAGGCGGATGTCGTCGAAGACGTGGAGCACCTCGGGCTTGGCCAGCATGTCGGCCAGCGGGATGTCGAGGTAGTCGTCGAAGTCGTTGAACGCGTGGGTCACCACGGCCGTTACGGTGCTCTGCTCCTTGAGGTCGTCCAGGCGACGCTGGCCGTCGAGGGAGGCATGGCGCCGGATCAGCCGGGCCAGGCCGGGATAGGCATGGCGCAGCCCGGAGACGACCAGTGCGGGCAGTCCGGCGTTGAGGCCGCGATTCAGCTTCAGGAACGCCTCGCCGGGATCGCCCACGGGCGAGCCGAGCACGGCGCCGACGATCTCCAGTTCGGGCGCATGGGTCGGCGCCATCTCGGCCGCCCACGAGGTCGCCATCCCGCCACCGGAATAGCCGAACATCCCCGTCGGGGTGTCCGGCGCCAGGCCGAGTTCGTCGAAGGCGAGGGTCGCCCGTACGCCGTCGAGCACGCGGTGGCCCGGCTCCCGCGGCGCACCGAAGTGGCC
The DNA here is from genome assembly GCF_031844485.1 of Nocardioides sp. AE5. NCBI lineage: Bacteria > Bacillati > Actinomycetota > Actinomycetes > Propionibacteriales > Nocardioidaceae > Nocardioides > Nocardioides sp. AE5. The sequence goes on along the minus strand of NZ_JAUZVI010000009.1, from coordinate 15,383 downwards.
GTGGATCCCTTCGTGGTCGGCCAGGGTGAGCACGAACCCGCGGTCCAGCAGGGCCGCGATGATCATCAACTCGAACTGGGGCAGTGATCCCCACGCGCGGGCGCCGGGGCGCAGCGCATAGGAGGGGAAGCAGCGGTCGGAGACGGCGTCGATCGCGCACTGGTAGGCGATCAGCCGGGCGGGATCCCCGGCCTCGAATCCGTCCGGCACCACGACCGTGGTCACCGCCACCTCGGCGACACCGTGCAGGTCGCTGCTGCGGTAGGCGAGTTGCCAGGCGCGGGCGCGCTGGCCGATCAGGCCGAGGAAGCCGAGCCGGACCTGCCGGGCGCGGATCAGGGTGCCGGGTGCCAGGTCGGCCAGGTGTGCGGGGGCGTCGCGGAACGGGTCCTCACGCGGACGCAGTGGCGCCTGGTCGCGCACGTCGGTGACGTCGATGGGCCCCAGGTCATCATGCGGGCTCGTAGTCATCGGCACGGAACCTCACTCCCTTGCGATATTCGGTGCTCAACCCCGGCCAGTTGGTGGGGATCCGTCCGTCAGCCTGGCGATACCAGGAGTTGCACTGGCTCCACACGGAGCCCCCGAGGGCCGCCTGCACCGTGGCATCGTGGGCTGCCTCGACCTCACGGCGTACGACGTGGGGCCGGCCGGTGCGCGCCACGTGCTCGACGTAGTCCGCGACGTGCTTCGCCTGCTGCTCGAGGAAGTAGATCACGGAGCCGCCACCGGTGTTGGTGTTGGGGCCGTACATGATCTGCAGGTTGGGGAAGCCGGGCACGGCCATCCCGTAGTAGGCGTGCGCGCCGCCGCTCCACTCGTCGGCCAGCCGGTGGCCGTCGCTGCGGGCGATCTCGAGCGGGGCGAGGATCTCGGTGGCCTTGAACCCGGTGCCCCAGATGAGTACGTCGACCGGGTGCTCGACGCCGTCGGTGGTGACCACGCCGCCCGGGGTGATCCGCTCGATGGCGGTGGTGTGCACGTCGACGTTGTCGCGGGCCAGGGCCGGCACGTAGTCGTTGGAGAAGAGGATCCGCTTGCAGCCGATCGGATAGTCGGGCCACACCTTCTCGAAGAGGCCGGGCTTCGCCTTCGCCTGTCGCTTCATGTGGGCACGGGAGGCGGCGCGCAGGACCGCGGCATAGCGCCGCGAATACAGCCAGGCGACACTGAGGCTCTCGGTGGCGGTCGCCCAGGTGATCCGTTCGACCCACTGGGTGAGCGGTAGCTTCTCGAAGACCCGGCCGTGCGCTCCCGAATAGGTGGTGTCGGGGCGCGGCAGCAGGTAGGGGGCGCTGCGCTGGAAGAGGTCGAGGTGGCCGGCCCGCTCGGCGACCTCGGGCACGAACTGGACGGCGCTGGCGCCGGTGCCGATCACGGCCACCCGCTGTCCGGACGGGTCGACGTCGTGGTCCCACTCGGCGGAGTGGAAGCTGGGCCCGGCGAACTCGTCCCGGCCGGGGATCGCGGCGTACGCCGGGCGGGAGAGTTGTCCGACGGCGGGGACGAGGACGTCGACGACGAGCGGTTCGGCGCCCGTGACGTCGATGCGCCAGGTGCCGGCCTCGGTGTCATAGGTGGCGCCGGTGACCTCGGAGCCGAAGCGGATGTGGCGGCGCAGGTCGTACTTGTCGACGACGTCTCGGATGTAGTCGAGGATCGCGGGCTGGCGGGAGAAGCGGTGCGGCCAGTGCGGGTTCGGCTCGAACGAGTAGGAGTAGAACGGCGACGGCACGTCGCAGGCAGCGCCGGGGTAGGTGTTCTCGCGCCACACGCCGCCGACGTCGTCGGCCTTCTCCAGGATGACGATGTCGTCGAAGCCGCGCTGGCGCAGTTCGATGGCGGCGGCCAGGCCACCGAAGCCGGTGCCGATGATGGCGATGCGGGTCATTTCTTCGGCCCTCCCTGGGCGAGCAGTCGGCGCTGGGTACGTCGTCCCTGGGCCACCACGAGCGGTGCGGCGCGCAGGCCGAGTGGCGGCACCAGGTCGGCCAGCCGGGAGACCACGCCGCGCCAGCCGGGCAGGGTGGTGACCAGGCGGGGACGGTCCAGCACCGAGGCGACGGCGGCGACGACCTCGTCGGGCTGGAGCAGCTTGCCGGAGAAGGAGAGCGCCGAGGCGGGGTCGTCGAGCTTGTCGTGCAGCATCGGGGTCCAGATCCCGTCGGGGCAGATGCAGGAGATCGTGACGTCGTCGATCCCGGCCAGGCGCAGGTCGGCCATGGTGGAGAGGCTGAACCCGATCGCGGCGTGTTTCGAGGCGGCGTACACGGCCTCGCCGGGCACGGCGGTGAGGCCGGCCAGGGAGACGATGTTGACGATGTGGCCGCCGCGCTCGCGCATCGCCTCGATCGCGGCGACGGTGCCGTTGACCGTGCCGAGTCCGTTGACCTCGAGCATCAGCCGGTGGGTGTCGGCCGACTGCTCCCAGGCGGGCCCGGTGACCAGGACGCCTGCGTTGTTGACCCAGGTGTCGAGGCTGCCGGCCTGCTCCACGACCAGGTCGCGGGCGGCGTCGACCTGGTCGCGGTCGCGCACGTCCACGGCGTACGACGTGGCTCCGTGGCCGATCTCGGCTGCGGTCTCGGCGGCCAGGTCGGCGTCGACGTCGGTGACCAGGACGTGGTGGCCGCGGTGGGCCAGGAGTCGGGCGATCTCCTTGCCGAGTCCGCGGCCGGCGCCGGTGACGACGGCGCCTCCGGGTGGGGTCTGCTGGGTCATGCTGCTCCTCGTTGCTGCGCGTGCCCGCCCATTCTGCGACGACCCCGGACCCAGAAACTTGTTTCAGGACGACAGGGTTGCGCGGCCGCGCAGCTCCCGCGGCGTCATTGCGAACCAGCGCCGACAGGCATGGCTCAGCGTGGACTGCTCGGTGAAGGCGAGCAGTCCCGCGACCTGACCGAGCGGCAGGTCGGTCGTGGTCAGCAGCCGCTCGGCCTCGCGGCGGCGTACGTCGTCCAGGATCTCCTCGAAGCTGGTCTGCTCGGCGGCCAGTCGGCGTTGCAGGGTGCGCGGGTGCACGGAGAAGAGGCGTGCGGTGCCGGGCAGGCTGGGCGGGGCCACCGCGAGCGACTCGACCAGTGCGCGCTCCACCTGGGTGGCCATCCGGGCGCCGGGGTCGGCGTAATGGGTGGCGAGGTGATCGAGGGCGAGCAGCCGGATCGCCTCGTTGGCGGTCGCGAACGCTTCGTCGAGCACGCGCCGCTCCACGCGCAGGGCGGGGAACGGCTTGCCGAAGCGTACGTCGGCGCCGAAGTGGTCGACGTACCCCTGGACCGCCGACAGGGGCTGGTGCGGCAGGTGCACCGAGCGCAGGCCGGTGTCCTGGCCGATCATCGCGACGGAGATCCGGTGGACCAGGGCGACGCCGAGTTCGATGGCCTGCGCCGGGTACGCCGGGGCGTGGAGGTCCTTGCGATAGGTCACCGCAACCACGCCGCGTACGCCGTCCGGATCGGGCTCGACGCCGACGCTGAGGCCGGGGCTGTGCACGAAGAGGAACTTCGAGGCGACCTCTATGGCCTGCGCAACCGTCGAGCATGCCTGGATGGCGACCGCGAGTGGTCCGAGGATGGTCAGGTCCTGGCGCTGGGAGAGGCGCAACCCGAGATCGGGGCAGCCGAGTTCGTCGGCGACCCCGTCGAGCATCCGGTCGTGGGCAGCAAGGTCGATCAGGCTGTCGTCGGAGTCGAGGGCCGCCGGGTCGATCCCGAAGCGGGCCAGCAGTGCCGCCGGGTCGCCGCCGAGTTCGCGCACCAGCGGCACGAAGCCCCGCAGGCTGGCGGCGCGGATCATCGGGCCCATCAGGTCAGGTCCTCGACCCGGAGGTCGAAGGCGCTGGCCAGGGCTCGGGCCAGCGCCGGCTCCTGGGATTCATGGAGCAACCCGATCGTCCGCCCCAACTGCGAGGTCGGGATGGTCTGCAGGTTGTCGCACGAGATGACACAGCTGTGGTCGAGTCCGTTCGCAGGTCCGACCGGGACCTCGGTGAAGAGGCCCTTGACCGTGGAGGTGATCGGGGCAACGGTCACCCACGACATCGCGTCGAGCGCCCGTTCCCGGGTGAGCACGAGCACCGGCCGGGTCTTCTCCATCCGGGCCAGCCGGATCGGCCTCATCAGTCGATCTCGGGGAAGGTGCGGGACTGGCCGGCCCACTCCTCGAGGTCCGGATAGCCTCCCTGGTCGCGGTAGACCGCAGCGTCATGCTCCGCTTCGAGTTGGCGGCGATAGCGGCGCAGCGCCTTCGCCGTCACGGCTGCCCGTGAACCAGCCCCGGAACGGACCAGGTCATCGATCCATTCGACGAGGTCGTCCGGCAGCCGCACTGCGATCTGGGTGCTCACGGTCATGATGGTACCAATCTGGGATGCACGGAGGGTTGCATTGCCGTCGCCGAATCGTGCCGCGCAGTCGCCACCTCCTACAGTTGCTTCTCGTGTGCTTCTCCCCCGAGATGGATATCGCAGCCGGGCTGCTGGTCACGGGCATCGGCATCGAGGGGCTGCGCCACGTCACCTCGCGCCGGCAACTGCCGCTGGCCTCGCTGCCGATCGTCTTCGGCGTGCACCAACTCACCGAGGTGCCGGTGTGGTGGCACCTGCAGGGCAAGGTCGGCCAGTGCACCGGCGACACCGCGGCGTACGTCTATGCCCTGATCGCCGTCATCCTGGTGCCGATCCTGGTGCCGGTCGCGTTCGCAGCGCTGCGCCTGGGCCGCTCCCGCGGCCTGGACCTGGCCTTCGTCGTCGCCGGACTGGCCGCGGCGTGGATGCTCTTCGGGATCCTCGGCACCGAAGCACCGGGACGACGCATCGACGGGCACCAGATCACCTGGTTCGCCGGGCAACACATCGGCGACCACATCCTGCCGGTCTATGCCATCGCCTGCCTCGGCCCCGCCCTGCTCGCGCGGTCCAGACCGCTGCAACTCTTCGGCGTGCTCAACCTGGTCGTGGTGGCCGCTCTGGCCGCGCTCAACCAGGGCGGCGTGGTCTCGCTGTGGTGCGTGTGGGCGGCGATCACCAGCGTGCTGGTCAACCTGCACCTGCGCGGCGTACGGTTCGGCGGACCGGGCGGTCCACCGGCTTCCGACGACTCACTCCATGTTGGCCAGGAGCAGTTTGGCGAGCGGGACGATCTCGCTCGCGGTGGTCGCTGAGGCCAGCGCGACGGCGTACGTCAGCGCCCCCGCGCGTGCCCGATCGCCTCTTCCTCCTCCGGGGAGAGTTGCTGCTCGCAGGCCCAGCCGGCGATCGACTTGGCATAGGTGCGCGCCTCGCTGCGGCCGTGGATCGAGGTGAGCACGATCCCGTTGCCGGCGTCGTCGAGGATCGCCACCGACCAGCTCAGGTGCCCGCCCATGTCACCGAACGCGTCGTACCGGACCACGGCCAGGTGCTTGAGCGCATCGCGGGCCTCGGCACGGAGCGCGGCCACTTCCTGGCGCAGGCCGACCACGTCCTCGGGCAGCGCCTCGACGCCCGATCCGTCCGGCTCGGGACGCTTGCGCGCGACGAGGACGGAGTGGATCAACGCGGCCGCGGCAAGCACGATCGCCAAGCAGGCAAGGGCAATGTCCATGCCGCAGAGAGTACGGCGTGACCTCAGCGCCCGTTGCGCAGGCGCGCGAGCCAGGCCTCGGCCTCGGCGAAGTCGGCGTCGCCGGTGCCCTTCTCCACCTCCGGGCGGACCCCGTCGGCGCGCGGGTAGGACCCCAGGAACCGTACGTCGTCACACATCCGGTGCAGCCCCATCAGCGCCTCCCCCACCCGGGCCTCGGCGATGTGGCCCTCGCAGTCGATGGAGAAGCAGTAGTGGCCCAGTCCGGCGCCGGTCGGCCGCGACTCGATCCGCGACAGGTTCACCCCGCGCAGCGCGAACTCCTCCAGCAACTCCAGCAGCAGGCCGGGCCGGTCGTGCTCGATGAAGGCGACCAGCGAACTCTTGTCCGCCCCCGTCGGCGCCGGCGGGGCATCGGGACGGGTGACCAGGACGAACCGGGTCTCGGCGCCGGCGTTGTCGGCGACCCCGGTGGCCAGGGTGGCCAGCCGGTAGTGGTCGGCGGCCAGGGGCGCGGTGATCGCGGCATCCCAGGTCGCGCTGTGGTCGGCCAGCCCAGCGGCAGCGGCCGCCGTCGAGTTCGTGTGTACGACGGTCGCCCCGGGCAGGTGCGCGGCCACCCACTTCCGGGTCTGCGCGGCGCCGTGCGGGTGGGTCCCGACGACCCTGATGTCCTCGATCGCGGTGCCGGGCCGGGCCAGCAGGGAGAACTCGATCGGCACCGTCACTTCGGCGGTGATGATCAACTCGCGCCCGGTCGCCAGTTCGTCGAGGGTGACCGGGACCGACCCCTCCACCGAGTTCTCGATCGGCACCACGGCACCGTCGGCGTCGCCGGAGCGGACCCGGTCCAGGGCCACGGTCACCGTGGTCACCGGCTCGAGGGTCGCAGCCGGACCCGTCGCCGAGCCACCAGTCGCCGGGCCGCCTGCGGCCAGGGCGCGCGCCGCCTGCTCGGTGAAGGTGCCCTCGGGGCCCAGGTAGGCATAGCGGACCGGGCCGGGAACCGTGGAGTCAGGGTCTGGGGTGTGCGGCGCGTCGGGCATGGTGCTCAGGATAGGGCTCCCCCTACAGTGGCGTGCATGGCCGATCATGGGGCAGACAGTGAAGTCGGGACGCTGCGCACGGTGATGCTGCACCGGCCCGGGGCCGAGTTGGCGCGGCTGACCCCGCGCAACAACGACCGCCTGCTCTTCGACGGGGTCCCCTGGGTCTCCCGTGCCCAGGAGGAGCACGACGCCTTCGCCGAGACCCTGCGCAACCGCGGTGTCGAGGTGCTCCACCTGACCCAGATGCTCACCGAGACGCTGGCCGAGGAGACCGCGCGCCACCGTGCCATCACCACCACCCTCTCGGGCCTGCACCTGGGTGACACGCTGCGTGACTACCTGGCCCGCGCCCTGGCCGACTGCCCTCCCAAGGAGTTGACCGGCTATCTGACCGCCGGCATCCGCAACGACGAGGTCCGCGGCGGCCACGGGCTGGTCACCTCACTGCTGCCCAGTGACGAGTTCCTCGTGGATCCGCTGCCCAACCTGCTCTTCACCCGCGACTCCAGCGTCTGGATCCGCGACCGGGTCGCGATCACCTCCCTGGCGATGCCGGCCCGGCGCCGCGAGACGCAACTGACCGAGCTGATCTACACCTCGCACCCCCGCTTCCGCGACGCACCGGGCGGGACCCGCACCCTGCACGGGTGGCACAGCGAACACGTCGAGGGGGGCGACGTACTCCTGCTCGCGCCCGGCGTGATCGCCGTCGGCGTCGGGGAGCGGACCACCCCTGCCGGCGTGGAGCGGCTCGCCCGCCAGGTGTTCCATGCCGGCCTGGCGCACACCATGCTCGCAGTGCCGATCGCCCAGGAGCGCGCCACCATGCACCTGGACACGATCTGCACCATGGTCGACGTCGACAAGATCGTGATGTATCCGAACGTCGCCGACTCGCTGCAGGCGTTCGCGGTGACCGCGCCCGACGCGGACCCGAACGGTTCCGACTCGAGCACCTTCCGCCTCGAGGTCGCCGAGCCCGAGCCGTTCCTGCTCGCCGCGGCCAAGGCGATGCAGATCGACACCCTGCACCAGATCGACACCGGCCTGGACCCGGTCACCGCCGAGCGGGAGCAGTGGGACGACGGCAACAACACCCTGGCCATCGCGCCGCGGGTGGCGATCGCCTACGTCCGCAACGACGAAACCAATGCACGGCTGGAGGATGCCGGCATCGAGGTGATCCGGATCGAGGGTTCCGAACTCGGCTCGGGCCGCGGTGGGCCGCGGTGCATGTCGTGCCCGATCGCGCGGGACCCACTCCCCGCCTGAGCCGGCTGCACCAGGCCGGCCACCCAGCCGCCGGCCCACGCCCGGCCGCCCCATCGAGTGGTCACTCGGAGAGGCGAAACAGCCTCCGGAACCTCTCCCAGTGACCACTCGATCGACGCGTCCGGAAATGCAAGGACCCGGTCGTTGTTGACGGGGGATACAACAACGACCGGGCTGGGGAAAACCTACGTCAAAACCCGCCGATTCACAACAGCACTTGGACCGCCCAAGTGATCAGCGGATGGTGACCTGTCGACCGGCCAGCGACGACTTCGCGGAACGCTCCGCCGAGGTCAGGTCGGAGTCATCCCTGAGCGCCTCGGCAAGGGCGGTGGCGAACGCCTTGGCCGGCTCCTCGAGCACCTCGGCACCGGTGCCCACGGGCAGGTCCCAGACCGGCACCAGGATGCCGTGCGCACGGAACATCCCGACCAGGCGGGCGCCCTCGACGAGCACGTCATCGCCGCGCACGTGCAGGCGCGCCAGCGCAGTCAGCAGCACGTCCTCGTCCTCGGGCATCGCCCAGCGCAGGTGCTCCTTGCTGCCCACGTTGGTCCAGTACGCCGACTCCACGCCGGCCAGCTTCACGGTCGGGTGGATCGCCCCGCTGGCCTGCTCCAGGGCGGCGTCCATCTCCGGCGTACGGTCCTCGACGTCGTCGAGCCAGAAGCCGAAGTCGTCGTGGACGGTCACCTCGAGCGGGCCGTCGACGACCAGGTCGGTGAAGCGAGGGCCGTCCCCCGGCGCCTCGGGCAGGCCGACGCTCCCGGACTCGCCCGCCTCGGCATGCCCGAGGGCACGCTCCAGCACCGCGGCCAGGTCACGCGACGGGTCGCCATAGTTGTGCTGCACCTGCAGGCCGAGCCAGATCGCGCCGTTCTCGCGGACCATGCCGGGGGTGGCGCCGGGCAGCAGGGTGCACAGCCGCACCTCGCGGTCGGAGTCCTTCAGCCGCAGCGGCGCGGTCGCGGCTGGGACCAGTTCACGCAGCGCGACCAGGTCGGTCTCACCGGCGAACCCGGCGAACGGGCGGGCGACGTACGCCGGGGGCGGACCCCCTGCCGCGCCGTGGCAGGCCTTGTAACGCCGACCCGAGCCACACGGGCACGGTTGCCGGGGGCCGACGGCACCCGCGGCTTCGGTCGATTCGTTCGTCGCGGCAGCCGCGCGGTTCTTGGTGCGTGAGCGCTTTCCCATGGCGGGCAGGCTACCCGCGAACCTTCTCAAGCATGTACGCCGGCCGGTCGGTGATGATCATCTCGACCCCCAGGTCCTGGCAGAGGGCGAGTTGCTCGTCGGTGTTCACCGTCCACACGTGGACCCGGCGGCCGGCCTCGCGCAGCCGTCGCCCCAGGCCCGGGTGGTCGGTCAGTTCCCCGATCCCGGGGCCGATGATCCAGTCCTTGCCGATCAGCCGGCGCAGCACCGGCCAGTGGTGGGCCTTCTCGATCAGGATCACCCGGGCCAGGTCGGGGGCGAGCGCCTCGATCCGCTGCATCGCGGTCAGCGAGAAGCTCATCACCCGCACGGGCGCGTCCGCGCCCGTCCAGCCGAACTCGTCGAGCAGTTGCACCAGGCGGCGCTCGACCAGGCCGCCATAGCGGGTCGGGTGCTTGGTCTCGATCGCCAACTCCACCCGGCGCCCGCAGTCGGCGACGGTCTCCAGCAACTTGCGCAGGGTGAGCACCTTCGACAGCTCGGGATCCCGGTCCGGCGCCTCGTCGTCGAGGTCGTGCCACGGGTTCTTCCACGAGCCGAAGTCCAGGGCGTCCAGTTCGTCGAGGTCCATCGTGGAGACCACGCCGCGGTTGCTCGCCGTACGCCGCAGGTCCCGGTCGTGGACGCAGACCAGATGGCCGTCGGCGGTGAGCCGGACGTCGCACTCGAGCCCGTCGGCCCCGATCCGGATCGCCTCCAGATAGGCGCCCAAGGTGTGCTCGGCGATCTCATGGCTGGCCCCACGGTGGGCAACGACCTGCATGGGTCCACGCTACTGGTCGCGGGCGCCCGGATGCAGCAACGCACTCCGGGCGCCCCGGCGCACCGATAGCCTGCGCTCCATGTCCACGCCATCCGGGCCGTCCGGGCCATCTGCGCCGCCCGGCGCAGCGACCGTCAGCATCGGCTGGGCCGTCCTGGCCGGCGTGGTGACCGGGCTGGTCGGCTTCACCAGTTCGTTCGCGGTGGTGCTGACCGGCCTGAGGGCGGTCGGCGCCTCGACCGACCAGGCTGCCTCGGGCCTGCTCGTGCTCTGCGTGACGATGGGCCTGGGCTGTGTCGTCTTCTCGTGGCGCACCCGTACGCCGATAACGCTGGCGTGGTCCACGCCCGGTGCGGCCCTGCTCGCCACGGCCGCCGTGCCGCACGGAGGGTTCCCGGCAGCGGTGGGCGCCTTCATGGCGTGTGGGGTGCTGCTCGCGCTCTGTGGGTTGGTGCGCCCACTGGGCCGGGTGGTGGCGATGATCCCGGCGCCGCTGGCCAACGGGATGCTCGCCGGGGTGCTGCTGGTCCTCTGTGCGGCACCGTTCCTGGCCGTCGCCGAGGAACCGGCCGCGATCGCACCGGTGATCCTGGCCTGGCTGGTGTTGATGGCGGTGGCCCGGCGCTGGGCGGTGCCGGGTGCGCTGGTCGCTGCGATCGTGGTGCTGATCGTCTCCGGCACGTTCGGTGAACTCGCCGGCGCCAGTCTCGTCCCGGTCGTCGAGTTCGTGGCGCCGCAGTGGGACGCCGGGGCCCTGCTGGCGATCGCGGTGCCGCTCTTCATCGTCACGATGACCTCGCAGAACATCCCCGGCATCGCCGTGCTGGCCGGGTTCGGCTATCGCCCCGACATGCGGGCGCCGCTCACCTATGCCGGGACCGCGTCGGTGGCCGGGGCGCTGGGCGGTGGGCACGCGATCAACCTTGCCGCCATCTCCGCAGCCCTGGCCGCCGGGCCGGAGGCGCACCCGGACCCCGACCGGCGCTGGGTCGCAGGCGTCTCGTGCGGGTTCACCTATCTCGCCTTCGGGCCGCTCTCCGCACTGGTCACCGCGGTGGCGGTGGCGGCCCCGGCCGGCCTGGTCGAGACGATCGCCGGTCTGGCCCTGCTCGCCACCCTGGCCGGCGCAGCCGCGGCCGCACTCGGGGACACCGAGCACCGCGAGGCCGCCGCGATCACGATCGTGGTCTCCGCCTCGGGACTGGTCGTCGCCGGCATCGGCGCTGCCTTCTGGGGGCTGGTCGCGGGTGCGGCGTACCTGCTCCTGATCCGCCTTGCCGCGCGAGGTGCCATCCCGATCCGCCGTCGTTAGGATGGGCGCAGGGCCGCAGCAGGCCCCCGGACGAGGGCTACCAGTACCCGGTGACGCGACAAGACTGGCAGCGGAGGTTGCTCGTCATGTCATGGTTCGTGCTCATCGTCTCCGGAGCGTTCGAGGCCGTCTGGGCCACCGCCCTGGGCAAGTCCGAAGGATTCACCCGGCTCGGCCCCACCGTCGTCTTCGGCCTGGCCCTGGTGGTCAGCATGGGCGGGCTGGCCTATGCGATGAAGGAGTTGCCCACCGGCACGTCGTACGCCGTGTGGGTCAGCATCGGCGCCGTGCTCACGGTGGTCTATGCGATGGCGACCGGTGAGGAACCGGTCTCGGCCCTGCGGGTCCTGCTGCTGCTGGGCATCATCGGCTGCGTGGTCGGCCTGAAGGTGCTGCACTGAGGCACCGGGAAGCGACAACGGGTGGATTCCCAGTCACCAGGTGACGAGGAATCCACCCGTTGTCCCTCACTCGGCGGGATCCTTGCGCAGGTCGGGGCTGAGCCCGCGGAAGAGCAGGCGCTGGGCGGCGTCGATCCCCTCAGCGGGGACGTGCACCATCAGCGCCGGGTCGTGCAGGTCGATGGCCTGGGCGATCCTGGCCGCGGCGTACTCCTCCCACGGCTCCTCGGTCTCGTCCCAGCCGGACCGCTCCCACTCCTCGGGCGAGATGAGCAGTTCGGTGGCCCAGCCATAGCGGCGCGGTGCGTCCAGTCGCGGATGCGTCATCACGAAGATCGGCCGGAACGCCGCAGTGAGCACCTGGAGGCGGGCGATCTCGTCGATCACCTCGTCCACCTGCTCGGCGGGGGTCGCGAGCAGCGAGACCATCGCGACCGGGAGGTGGTCCAGGCCGGTCCCGGCCAGCAGGTTCCCGGCCGGCGGATAACGCCGCGGCGGGCCGCTGTGGCGGTGGCGCGAGCCGGCGAAGATCCGGTTCACCACCTCGCGGGCGTTGTCGCTGGAGCGGATCTTGGTGAGCACCTTGCCGGCGGCCTTCTGGACCCGGGGGCTGCGCCGTGCCCGTCGCAGGGCCCGGTGTGGCAGGGATTTGCTGTAACCACTCATCGTGAGGTCCGTTCGGCGAGGGACAGGATCAGGCGCGCCGCTTCGACGGCACCGTTGCCCGGGTCCGCGGCCTGGGCACCGGCCACCATCTGCGGGCCGTCGGTGAGCAACTTCTCCAGCAGCGGGGTGGCGCCGTCAACGGTGACCTTGTCGACACTGAACGCCCAACCCTGGTCGGCCGCATAGCGGGCCCGTGCCTCGGTGTCGTCCAGCGCGGTGGCGGTGTTGGGCACCAGCAGGCTGGGCACGCCCATCCGCATCAGTTCGTGAAAGGAGTTGTATCCGGTCGCGCTGACCACGACGTCGAAGGCGGCATAGCGGCGCGAGAGCGGGTAGTCCTTGACCAGGTGCACCTGGGCAGTGCTGACCGGCGTGCTGGCGATCGCGGTCTGGGTGAGGCAGACCCCGACCCCCAGTGAGCCGAGTGCCGCGGTGGCGGCGCCGATGTCGCCGCTGGTGTCGTTGATGTTGCCGGCGCCGAGTGACAGCAGGGCCAGTGGTCCGTCGGCAGGCAGCCCCAGTGCGCTGCGGGCTTCTGCCCGCGGGTCGAGGTCGGCGGGGTCGAGCAAGGTCACCGGCCCGACCCGGTGGGCAGGTTCGTTGCGCGCGGCACCACGGTCGTACGGCGCAGCGAGGTCCCCCGGCTCGAGGACCTCGTCGAACCAGCCCGTCTTGGCCAGTTGTTCGCCGTTCGCGTCCGCGCGCCACATCCCGCGGCGCGACCAGATCCAGCGGGCCTGCGGGTGCTGCGCGCGGATGTCGGGGGTGCCGTTGTAGGGCCAGGTGCCGTCGAAGACCACGACGTCGGGCCGGAACCGACCGATCGCGTCCGAGACCCGGGTGACATAGACGTCCTGCCACAGGCCGGGCGGCATGGCGAGGCCCTGCGAGGAGGCGACGTACTCGAAGTCAAAGCCGAACTGGCCGACCAGCGGCACCGCCTGGGAGAGGGAGAGGAACCGGATCTCGGCGTCGTCGCCCATCGCGCGGGCATAGGCGAGCAGGCGGGTCAGGTGGCCCATGCCGGCGCCGTTGCTGGACATCAGCAGCACCTTGGGGCGGGCGTTCCGGCCCAGCAGGGTGGCCGCGTCGCGGGCCGCCGGGGGCTCCTGTGCCGCCAGGTCGGGGGTGGCGTCCTGGCCCAGCAGGGCACGGATCCGTGATGCGTGCTGCTCGTGGCCGAACCGGGCGCGGATCTCCTGGCGGGCGGTCTCGACCTGGGCGTCGTACCGGGCCCGGTCGGCCCGGAAGGCGGCAACGGTGGCCGCGACTCCGTCGGGGGTGGTGTAGACGGCCGAGGGCCCGAAGAGTTCCTCGAAGTGCGGCGGCAGGATCGCTACGGCGCCGCTCGCGATCGCTTCCAGGATGGTGCGGCCGAAGGCTTCCACCAGGCCGGGGTCGTGGAAGTAGACGAAGAAGTCGAGCCCGGCCAGGAACTCGCGTGGTCCCACTGCTCCGAAGGGGAGCACCGTCCAGCTCGACGGCAGTGTCCCCAGCAGGTCCTCGGCCGGTTCGGCGCCGCCGAGCACGCGGACGGTGACCGACCCGTCGGTGGGATAGGCCAGGCGCAGGGTGGTCACGTCGCGGGGCCACTTCTGTGGGTGCGGGCGGCTGTGTCGGCCGATCACCGGCCGGTCCGCGGTCCATTCGGGCCGCTCCACCGCCCAGGCGTCGACGTCGATGATGTTGACCCAGTCGTCGAGCAACTGGACCGGATCCACGGCAGGGGCGATCTCCTTGCGGACCGCGGGCCCGATCCCGGTCCACTTCGGCACGTGTCCGAGGCGTTCGGTCACCTCGCGGGTCACCGTCGCCACGTCATAGATGACCGTGCCGCGGGCGTCGACCGGACCGGCGTTGGCGACCACGATCACCTGTTCCACCTCGAGCGGTGGGAGTTGCGCCAGCGCATGCTGGGCGACGGCGGGATGCCGGATCACCAGGACCCGGGCGCGGACCCGACGCTGCCCGACGAGCAGGTCGGCCTCGCCGGACTCGATCGCGCGGCGAAGTTTCGGGTTCACCGGGTGCAGGCCGCGCACCAGCGGACCGTTGAGGTGGATCAGACCGGTCCGCAGGCCGGCGCGCGCCTGGGCAGTGACCTCCTCGGCGATGCTGTGCGAGGTGCCGCCGGGGAAGCGCAGGTCGGAGGCGATCAGGACGTCGTACTCGAGAGCGGTGCTCGTCACGTGGGGATGGCTCCTGGGGCGCTTGGCGGGACGGCTGCGATGCTACTACGCAGCTCAGTCCCTGCCGGTCTCCTCGACGATCGGCACCAGTTGCCCGGCCAGCCTGGGCGCCAGTGACCGGACGTAGGTGTCGGTCAGGTGGGAGGTCTGGCGATAGATGAGCACGTTGCCGATGACGGGCACGCACTGCTCCTCGGGGCAGATCCATGCGTTGAGGTCGATCACGGGTACGTCGTCCATCTCCGCTGCCGCCGCGGCGAGCGCCGGGGCGCCGCTGTAGGCCAGCCCCTTCTTGCGGTCGAAGGTGCACGCGGCGAGGTCGTCCGGGTTCTCGGCGACGCACTCATAGATCGAGGACTGTGGGTTCGGGTTGTCCAGGATCACCGCGACCGGGATGCCAGCGTCCTCGAGTTCCTGCCAGCGCTCCACGAGCGCGTCGACCAGGACCTGGCGCTTGGCGGAGCGGACATTGTCGGGGTCGGCCAGTGCGGTGTTCTTCACATGCGAGGTGAGCACCAGGTCGGGCTTGAGGTCGAGGACGTCGGCGAGTGCCCGTTCGTTCCACTCCGCGCAGGCGGTGTACGGCGCCCCGTCGGCCACCACCATCGCTCCCTGGAAGGCGCACGCCGACTTGTAGAAGGTGACCACCCGCCAGCCGTTGTCGTCGGCCACCTGCCGGATCGCCGACTCCCACTGCATGATCTTCGAGTCACCGACCAGGGCCAGCACGGTGTCGGCGTTCGGGTCGCCGAAGTCGCACCGCCGTACGTCGGAGTTGGCCACCGTCGTCGCGCACTTCTCCGCATATCCGGCCGGCAGGTCCTCGGTGGCGTCGATCGCCGCGGGGGTGAACCAGGTGACATCGTCGAGGCCCTCGACGGTGCCGGGCGTCGGGCCGCCGATGGCGGCAGCGCCCGGGGGTTCCGAACTGTTCGCTCCTCCCCCGGTCGCC